>CAYPYZ010000036.1:0-13618 GCA_964414805.1 uncultured Paludibacter sp. | reverse complement strand
GCTATAAAAATCGGTACATAACCACGGGTTTCCCTCGGAAGATAGGGATAGATTGCCCAATAATCACGCTTACCTCCCGATCGCCTGATTGCCTTATTCACATTCCCGGGACCGCAATTATAGGCTGCTATCACCAAATGCCAATCACCATATATATTATACAAATCTTTTAAAAACTTTGCAGCTGCTTCTGTGGATTTATAAGGATCCATGCGCTCGTCTATCAAACTATTCATCTCTAATCCGTAAATTTTGGCGGTGCCATACATAAACTGCCATAAACCCGCAGCACCTGCCCTCGAAATGGCTGTAGTATTTAGTGCCGACTCAATAATAGGTAAGTATTTCAATTCTAAAGGTAAACCATATTTATCCAATACTTCCTCAAATAAAGTAAAATAATAATCCCCCAATGCCCTGAAATTACTCAACTGATTCCTTCGCCTCAAGGTATATAAATCAATAAAAGATTTAACATGCTGGTTGAAAGGCATTTCCATAATATAGGGTAATTGCTGCAAACGCTCTTTGATTACGGAATCCGGCACCTGCGAACTAATTACCACAGAATCACAAACCGATTCTTCTACTTGCGATAAATACCAATTAGAAAGCATATGATCCAAAGCATAGATTACTTCATCCGGCGTAGCAATAGAGTCATAGGCTGACAAATCAATATCCTCTATGATCTCTTTATCAAAATCGGGTTTAGTACCTGCTTGCAAATATTGACTTAAAAGAATGCTTATGATAAATATGTATCGAAATAATTTCATACTGAATTACTTAAAATTTAAAAACTGCAGAAAGCCCTATGCCGTAGGTCCTTTTGGAAAAATAGGTTTGAGCAAAATTATCGTGTAAAAGGGTTGGTTTAATTTTCATGGACAAATCTGTAGACACATCAAAATCTGCTAAATGCGCATCTACAAAAGCATCTACCAAGGTCAGACCGTAATATGCTACTGAAATAATAACGCTTAAATCCCTATTATAACGTGCTTTTTCCATACCGCTTTTCAACATACCTGTATAGGCATTCTTCCCCCCATAACTTTCCATGGTATAACCTTCCGGAATAATTTCAAGATGACTATTGGTGCTATCATCATCATCGGTAATGTCTAAATAGGCATTTTTATAGGTAGTATACTGACTTGCATTCCAATTGATGGCATAAAAACAGCCTAAAAAACCTCCATAAACTATGGGTAATTTCCAGTATTTCTTATTGGCTATTTGTCCGTAGCCGGGAATAATAGTCCCTAACCATATAGTGCGTGTAGGGTCTACTGTTTCATCCATAAGGGTGATGGTCTCCGTAGAACCGGCGACTAAAACTACTTCATCTTCAAAAATTGTTTGTGGAAACTCCTCTAAATGAATGGAATCGTTCTCGAAAGTTTCAATGGCTTCTTGTGCTATGACTTGAACAGCACAAAAACACATAATAAATACACACCCTATTTTGAACGATTTTATCACTATAGTGATGATTAAATTGATTGTCTGATTACTTAGCTATTTGATCCAATAATTCCATAATTCGCATCAATTCATCATCATCTTTGAAAGCAATGGTAATTCTTCCCTTACCTTTATCGTCCGAATTCAATCTCACACGAGTATCAAAAAGCGCAGTCAATTGCTTGGTCAATTCGTCGTATTCAGCTGGTTTTTCTACAGGATTTTCAGTAGGTGTTTTTGCAAAAGCACCTGTTTCATTATATAATCGCACCAATTCTTCCACTTTCCTTACGGAAAAACCTTGCTTTAATATCATTTCATACAGTTGCAATTGAGCTACAGGATCGCTCAAACCCAATATAGCCCTTGCATGCCCCATATCGATTTTCTTATCCTTAATACCAATTTGTATCTCGGCAGGCAAACGCAATAAACGCAAGTAATTAGCAATGGTCGCACGCTTCTTCCCCACCCTTTCACTCAATCTTTCTTGCGTCAGCTGATAATCTTCCATCAAGCGATTAAAGGATAAAGCTATCTCAATGGCATTTAAGTCCTCCCGTTGGATATTCTCCACCAATGCCATTTCCACAACCTGATCATCGGCAGCAGTACGGATATAGGCCGGAATAGATTTTAAACCTATCATACCCGCAGCACGGAAACGCCTTTCACCCGCAATCAATAAATAAGTACCATCATCATTTTTCCTTAGAGTAATGGGCGAAACAACCCCTATCTCTCGAATAGATGCTGCCAATTCTTCCAAAGCTTCCTGATCAAAATGCGTCCGCGGCTGATTTGCATTGGCCTCTATCAAATCCAAAGCTATATCATTGATAGAAGAAGAACCTCCAACTTGCAAAGGTCCTGTATCTATCAAAGCTCCTAATCCCTTACCTAATCCGGTTATTTTTGCCATATCTCTTGCTATAAAAACCTGCCTTTGTAAATGATGTAGCACATATCAAAATGGCAGGATTAATCTATTTTACTATTATTTATATACAATAATTAGTATACCTATTTTTGATGCTTGGCTATTAATTCCTTAGCCAAATCCATATAATTATTGCTGCCCTTTGAATCTGCATCGTAAAGCACTACCGGTTTACCATGACTGGGCGCTTCACTTAAACGTACATTACGACTAATCACCGTATCAAAAACCATTGCTGAAAAATGCTTTTGCACTTCCGCTAATACTTGATTGGCTAAGCGCAAACGATTGTCGTACATAGTCAATAAAAACCCCTCTATATCCAATGCCGGATTCAATTTGCTCTTGATTATTTTAATGGTATTCAATAATTTACTGATACCTTCTAAGGCAAAATATTCACATTGCACAGGGATAATCACCGAATCAGATGCGGTCAAAGCATTCACCGTAATCAATCCTAAAGATGGCGAACAGTCTATTAATATATAATCGTAAGATGCTTGAAGCGGTGCCAACACATCCTTCATCACCCGCTCTCTTTGCTCCAACTGCAACATCTCTATCTCCGCTCCAACTAAATCTATATGCGACGGCAATATATCTAAATTTTCTATTTCGGTGGGAAGTATGGAATTTTTGGCAGGCACTTTATCTATCAAACATTCATAGATGGTAAACTCCAAAGCACGCACATCCACACCCAATCCTGATGACGCATTGGCTTGTGGATCAGCATCTACTAACAATACTTTTTTCCCTAATAATGCCAAAGAAGCTGATAGATTAATGGCGGTTGTGGTTTTTCCTACGCCCCCTTTCTGGTTAGCCAAAGAAATTATTTTTCCCATGGTGTATATTATTTGTGAATATCTATAGATGATTTTTTTATAAAAACTTAGAGGACAAAGATAAGAAAAATAAATTGAATTTTTAATTATCTTTGTGCCCAAAGAGCTATAGAAAACATGGATCAACAACATAGCAAAAACAATATCAGGGGGTTGAATAAGAGTAAATTAAAATCTCTTTTGATACTTTTAGCATCCCTCATGCTTTTAGCAATTTTTACTATTTATCCTTTCAGAATAGATTTAACTGAAGATGGAAGATATAGTCTTTCGCCCTATACTGTCCAATTGATTAAAGAAATCAATCACCCTATCCAAGTGAATTTTTACCTGAATGGGGATTTGAATCCGGCATTTTATCGACTGCGGCAAGCCAGTGTAGATATGCTGCACGATTTAGCACGTATCAGTAAACATAAAATCACCATCACATACATCAATCCTGCGGAGGCTGTATCGGAAGAGGAACGTATGCAACAATTTGCGCTGTTGGCTGAACAAGGACTAAAGCCTACACAAGTCTTTATGCGAGATAGGGAAGGAAAATCTATACGAAAAACCATCTTTCCATGGATGAGTTTGCAAACGAATAATCAGATAGTTAATGTTCCATTATTGAAAAATTTGTCTGATAAATCAGGAGAAGAAAACATCAATATTTCCATAGAAAACCTTGAATTTGAAATCGCTGATGCCTTGCGTAGTTTGGCTACCAAATCTATTACTAAAATAGCTTTTTTAGAAGGTCATGGTGAATTTAATGAAGCGGAAACTTACGCCATTACTAAAAGCTTAAGCCGCTATTATCAAATAGATAGAGGTGAATTACAAAACCATGCAGCTGTTTTATACGAATATCCTTTAATCATAATTGCGGGTCCTAAAACCGCTTTCACGGAAGCTGATAAATATATATTAGACCAATACTTGATGTATGGCGGTAGTATTTTATGGTTGGTAGATGGCGTGCAATACGACAAACAACAATTGTCAAAACAAGGCAGCACACCGGCTATAGCCGCTGAATATAATTTAGAAGATTTGTTTTTTAAATATGGGGTCAAAATACATCCTGCATTGATTCAAGACTTGCAAGCAATTGAACTACCGGTAAATATAGCTGCTCAAGATGAAACACCGCAATTTGATTTTATGCCTTGGTATTATGCTCCGCTTTTGCTAAGCTCCGACTTACATCCAATCACTAAAAATACCGGCGAAATATTATCTGAATTTGTGTCTTATATCAGTCTGACCGGCCAACTTACAAACATTGAAACTGAATTGCTATTAGCAAGCTCACAACATGCCAATATTATTCAAACGCCCGCTGTAATTGCTTTGCAGGATATAGAAAACATAGTTGTTGAGAATTTTCAACTTTCGTATTTGCCTGTGGCTGTGATGTTAAGCGGACAATTTCAATCCAATTATAAAAATAGAATGAAACCCGAAGAAGTGATTACTGATTTACCTTTCAAAGCTGAAAGCGAATTGACAAGGCAAATTTTTATTGCCGGAAGCAGCATCATCCGGAATGAAACCACAGGAATAGCCAGCGATAGCACAACTTTGCCTTTAGGTTATGATAGAAATACTGAAAGAATATTTGGAAACGAAAGGTTTTTACTAAATGCCATACATTATTTGACGCATCAAGAAAACTTGATAGAATTACGTTCTAAATCAGTTAAAATTAGGCTGTTAAACAAACAACTCAGCATAAGCAAAAGGAAACATTTGCAATTGATTAATATAGCTTTACCCCTAATTTTATTGATGTTTTTTGCTTGGATTATTCATTGGACAAGAAAGAGAAAATATAGAGCAAGTATCGATAAAAAACTTGTAAAACATAGCAAATAAACATAATACAGTTTACATATTACATATGTTCAATATAAATAACCGTATTTAAAGCAGCTTGGACTGATTAATTTTTTATCTTTGCAAATTATGTTGTGTTAAACTTAATACTCACCGTATGAAACGTGCAATTTTTCCGGGTACTTTCGACCCTTTTACAATAGGGCATTACAGTATAGTGCAGCGCGGATTGGAGCTATTTGATGAAATAATTATTGGCATAGGCTTTAATCAAGATAAAAAAACCTTGTTTGATGCCGACAAACGCTTAAGTATCATTGAGCAAGCATTTGCCAATGAACCACGTGTAAAAGTTGAAATTTATAACAGTCTGACCATAGATTTTGCACAAGCAGTTAAGGCTAACTTTATATTAAGAGGTCTGCGAACCGTAGCCGATTTCGAATACGAAAGAACCATAGGAGATACCAACCGCATATTGTCCGGCATTGAAACGGTGATTCTTTTTACCGAATCTACCTATGCCCATATTTCATCCACAGTAGCCAGGGATTTAATAAGTTATGGCAAAGACATCAGTAAGTTTTTACCTCCAAATGTTGAGCTGTAATGGATGCAAATTCAACCTAAACAATACCATTGAAAAATCTTAAGCTATTTACAAAACATCAAAACTTCCAATGATTTCTATATGAAAAAAAGAATAATTTTACTTTCCTTGATATTATCTTTATCCTTCGCCACACTTTGCAGGATGTCCGCTCAAGAAAGTTCCACCACTTTCAATATCAGCAAAAGTCTCAGTTTTTTCAATGCTGTATTGAGGGAATTAGACATGTATTATGTGGATACTTTGCAACATGAAAAAATGGTGGAATCTGCCATCAATTATATGTTGCATAATATTGACCCATACACGGTCTACATCCCTGAATCAGAGGAAGAAGATATTGCTATCATGACTTCCGGAGAGTATGGTGGTATAGGTGCAATTATTACTAAAACAGAGGATGGAATTACTATTTCTGAGCCTTATGAAGGCATGCCCGCTCAAAAGAATGGGGTAAAAGCCGGTGATATTATTTTGGAAATAGATGGAGAAAAGACTGATAAACTGAGCGTTGCAGATGCCAGCTCCAAATTAAAAGGTACGCCAAGCACGGAAATCAATTTAAAGCTTCAGAGACAAGGGATTAAAAAGCCCATTACTAAAAAATTCCTTAGAGAAAAAATACATATTCCTGCTATTTCATATGCGGAAGTCATAGCTCCAAAAATCGGATTTATCATACTGAACGACTTTACAGAACAGGCTTCCTTGGATGTAAAAAACACCATTTTGGAAATGCAATCCAAACATCAAATTGAATCTTTGATATTAGATTTGAGGGATAATGGTGGTGGATTGATAGATGAAGCAGTTAAAATTATGGGCTATTTTGTGCCTAAAGGAACTGAAATAGTGAGCACTAAAGGCAAAAACTCTCAAGCATCCAATACTTTCCGTACTACTTTAGAACCTATTTTTCCGGATATGCAATTGGTTGTTTTGATCAATAACTCCTCAGCATCCGCATCGGAAATTTTGGCGGGGGCTGTGCAGGACTTAGACAGAGGTTTATTAGTTGGAGAAAGAACTTTCGGAAAAGGTTTAGTACAAAACATCAGGTCTGTGGGTTATGGCGGATATCTTAAAGTAACTACTTCAAAATACTATATTCCAAGCGGCCGTTGTATTCAGGCTATCGACTATGCAAAGCGAAATGAAGGTGAAAGAATGCAGCGCATTCCTGATAGTCTGACCAATGTTTTTAAAACTAAAAATGGCAGAGTAGTGAGAGATGGAGGAGGTATAGTTCCGGACACAATCACCGTTGAGGACAGTAAAATCAATATTGCCTATTACCTATACGGGTCGAATCTGTACTTTTCATATGCTACACAATATGCAGCTAAGCATCCACAAATAGCACCACCTATGGAGTTTAAACTGACGGATGATGACTTTACAGATTTTGTGCAATACTTGAAAGATAAAGGGTTTACTTACGAACCTAAAACCATAGAGTTTTTTGATAATATGTATGAAGTTGCTAAGTATGAAGGCCTTGAAGCAGACGCTAAAGCAGAATTGGAAGCATTAAAAGCCAAACTTTTCCCTGATTTAGATACAAAACTTGCGGAACATAAAAAGGACGTTATGATGCTTTTAGAAGCTGAAATTATCAAAAGATATTACTATCAAAAAGGGGTAATTGCTTATTCTCTGAAAGATGATAGGGACATAAAAACAGCTGTAGATTTATTAAATAACAAGGAGAAATTCAATACCTTGCTGCATAAAGGTTTGTAAATTTGTGAAAACTGACAAAAAAACTTTTCGATATGTGAAACACTGTATTACTGCGCGACATACAGGAGGTTTTGGCGTGCATTCGCCCTATATTTTTAGTTTTATCCAACATGTTTTAAGAGAAAAACATCCATATCAAGCATTTGCCAAAATAGAGTTTTTACGTAAGGAACTACCTGCAAAAAATGGTAGTTTAAATCCCAAACTGGCACAAATCATTTTTAGAATAATCAACAGATACAAATTTAAAAAGCTCTTGGAATTAGGTACCGGCATGGGAGTAGAAACTATGTATATGGCGTCTGTTGCTTCCGAAAACACTTGCATCAGCATTGAAGAAAACATAGATATTGTTGGTCTGCCGCAACACAATTTTGAAAAATTGAAGTTAAAAAACACCCAATTTATTCATGCAAATATCGAGAAGGAATTAAGCCAAATACTCTCTACGCAAGGCAAGCAAGACTTTATACTGATACATGCCAATCGTATCAAGGGTTCATTGATGAGCCATTTGCTTCAATGCTTAGCTTACGTTAATGAAAACGCTATGATTGTCATCACGAATATTCATGCAAACCCGCAGGTAGAAACAGTTTGGAAACAAATACAGGAGCAGGTCAATGCAAGTTTGGATATTTACCATATGGGGATAATATTTATGAATCCTACTTTATGCAAAAAGCAATATAGGCTTTATATGAAAATTAGATAAACAGAGCAATTAAATATACATTTATGAAAATATATACCAAAACCGGGGATAAGGGTCAGACCAGCCTGATAGGCGGCACAAGGGTATGGAAAAGCGATTTACGTTTAGATGCTTATGGTACTGTAGATGAGCTTAATGCGTTTATTGGTTTACTAACTACTGCCGACTTACCAGCTGAGCTTATTGATTTTCTGACGGGCATACAACATAAGTTATTTTCCGTTGGTTCTTCTTTAGCCACAGATTTAAAAAAGACTACATTGAAGCCTGCTTCTGTAATTTTTGAAGCGGATATTTTAGCTTTAGAAGAGGCAATAGATAGCATGAATGCGAATCTGCCACCCATACGGCAATTTATTTTGCCTGGGGGCAATCACAATGCAGCGACTGCTCATGTTTGTAGAGCTATTACCCGTCGTGCAGAGCGCAAAATCCTGCAATTATTGCAACATGACACGGAAATAGACCCTTTATTGATACAATACATCAATCGTTTATCAGATTATTTCTTTGTTTTATCAAGATATATTACTATTAATCAAGGAGATAAGGAAATACTCTGGGAAACTTAGGTTTATTCAAATTATTTCTTATTTTTGCACAAAATTAAAAATACTAGAATTAAACATTCAATAAACCCACAAACTATGTATTGGACATTAGAATTAGCATCAAAGATTGAAGACGCACCATGGCCTGCAACAAAGGATGAACTTATTGATTATGCTATACGTTCAGGTGCACCTTTAGAAGTAGTTGAAAATCTGCAAGAAATAGAAGATGAGGGCGAAGTATATGAATCCATAGAGGATATCTGGCCTGATTATCCTACTAAAGAAGATTTCTTCTTTAATGAAGACGAGTATTAAACTTACTCAAAGTTTGTAAGTTCTATTGGTTTTTGTACTTTTGTGAGAGTAAATAATGATTTATTGATAATAAATTATAAAAACTGTTCTTTATCAGACATATATGGGAGGGAAATAATAGCTCAAATCATCGTTACATGAGGACTTTCGTTTTCTGTATATTGTTGTTGCCCTTGTTGCTTGTAAGAGTACATGCACAATTTGATGCACAACTGAGCCAATATATGTTTCGCCCTACCGGATTTAATCCGGCAGCTGTCGGTGAAAGCGGCATGTTGGATGTCAGCGGACAGCACAGATTGCAATGGATAGGCATGCCTAATGGTGGTTCAACCACTGTTTTTAATATACATTCACCTATAAAGATTGCAAATTTTAGACAAGGCATAGGCGTATGCTTTATCAACGATCAAGTTGGGCAGTTTGTCAATCAGACTTTCCACTTGCAATATGCCATGAAATTTAAAATTGGTAAAGGTTCTTTGAGTATCGGTCCAGATGTAGGATTTGTAAGCATTGGCATTCGAGGTGATAGTTTGCGAGGGCCACATGTACAAATCGGCGACTACCACGATATAGGCTCTGACCCGGCTATTCCACAAGGATATTTGGATGGAATGGGATTAGATTTAGGCGTGGGTGGCTGGTTGACTTATGATGATTTTTATCTTGGTGCTTCCTATTCTCATGCAAATAAGCCAGTAATTGAATGGAGTGAGACGCACGACTTTCGTCCTGCGAGCACCTTGTATTTTACAAGCGGCTATAGCTTTGTTTCCTACAATGAGAAATACAAATTCAAGCCTTCATTACTCCTAAAAACTGATTTTATAATGACACATTTAGACTTATCTACAATCGTCTTATTCAATGATCAGTATTGGGGCGGATTATCATACCGCTGGAATGAAGCTGTAGTGTTTCTTGCAGGACTGCATGTGGGTGCTGGTTTTTCTATTGGATATTCCTTTGATTTACCAACTTCACAACTAATACGTGCCAGTTGGGGATCGCATGAAATCATGCTTTCCTATATGCTCGATATTAAAACCAAAGATTCCTCTAAAAGAAAAACCTATAAAAGCGTAAGAATTTTATAAATAGAAGAAATTTAATAATATAATTGATTATTACCCGTTTAGGAAACTATGGGTTAAAACATTAAGAGTCATGAACAAAACATCAATAATTACCGCGATAGTATTGATAGTTGCATACGCGTGTAGCAAACCGGTTGGGGAGTTAAGAACGTCTCCTAATTCGGCAAAAATGGGTTTCTCCGACTCTAAGCCTTATGGTATGCAGTTAGTTAGAAAGGGTACTTTCATGATGGGTGGACATATGCCTATAGGAATGATGCCCGGCAGCGAAGCTACAAGGCAAGTCACTGTGGAGGCGTTCTTTATTGATGAAGCTGAAATTACCAACGACCAATACCGCCAATTTGTAATGTGGGTCAGGGATTCAATCGCTTATAGAGAGCTTATCAATATAGGCAGATATGAGTATATGATAGAGGATGATGAAAGTGATTCAGTAAGAATAAACTGGTCGAGGAAAATACGATGGAACGATCGCAACGAGGATATACAAGAAGCCCTCGCTACCCTATATTATCAAGAAAGGGATCATTTAGGTGCACGACAACTCAATGCTGCTCGTATGATTTATCGTTATGAAATATTCGATTACGATCAAGCTGCCGAACCAAGAAACAGATTTAACTATCAGACTAATTCCTATCCCGAAGATGCCTATGTATTGATAGATACGGTTTTTTATGATGCTAACAACCATTTGGTACAACAAACCATCAGAAGAAAACTTACAGCAAGACAAGATTTCTATACCTATAGAATGTTGAATATATATCCCGATACGCTGACTTGGACGCGCGACATACGTTTTTCATACAATGATCCAAAAATGAAAATGTACTTCAGCGATCCTAATTACACCGATTATCCGGTGGTTGGTGTTACATGGGAACAAGCACAAGCTTTTTGTCACTGGCGCACAGAGCTTTACAATTCCAATCATAAAATTAAAGTAGAGCCTTATCGACTTCCAACAGAAGCAGAATGGGAATTTGCAGCCAAAGGGAAAGATAAAGATGCCGTCTATCCTTGGAAAGGTACTAAGGTATTTGATGATAAGGGTAATTGCTACTTAGCTAATTTCAAACAAGAAAGAGGCAATTATGTAAGTGATGCCGGTGTAACTACCAAACCCGTAAAGTCATATAATATCATCCCTAATGCAAATGGCTTATATGATATGGCGGGGAATGTTGCCGAGTGGACTTCCACAGCTTATTTTGGTACCGGCAATGTATCCTCAGCAGATATCAATCCAAGCTTTGTGTACAATGCCAAAGCGGACGATCCAATTCATATGAAAAGAAAAATAGTGAAAGGTGGTTCTTGGAAAGATATACCCTATTTTCTACAAAGTGGTACCCGCACTTATGAATACCAATATGTAAGTCGCCCCTATATAGGATTCAGATGCGTTCGTTCCTATAGAGGTGAAATCAGATAATTTTCCTACAGCAATTCATGATATTATGAGCAAAACAAATAAAAGAAATGGTTCTGTAAAGATTACTTTTAAAGATAAACTCTTTACTGTCGGATATGGATTAGGAGCATCAGTAGTAATTATTGGTGTCCTTTTTAAGTTGATGTATTGGCAAGGTGCTAATGTTATGTTGACTGTAGGTTTGGTAGCTGAAGCTTTGGTGTTCTTTATCAGTGCTTTTGAAAAGCCATTAAAAACTTACGAATGGGATAAGGTGATAGATTTTGAAAGTGGCACTTTAGATTTACAAATTGATGGAGATTTCTTTGGACCTTTGGCGCAAGCTGCACAAGCTGATATACAAGCTGCTACCAATATTCCACAAGTAAGTATCTTAAGCGAAGAGGAAATTCAGAAGCTCAATCAAAGCATACATAACCTGTCGCATACCGCTAATCAACTTAATGAGTTGGCTAATTTCTCAGTTCAAACAGAAAAACTGACAGCAAGTATTCAATCTTTTTCAGATAGTACAGGTCAATATGCTGCTAACCAAGCAACGCTTTTAAATGCTACTGCGGCTTTATTGCAAATCTACGAACGTATTGGTTCGGAGACTGAAAAAATAGAAATCAACACCCAAGAATACCGTACTAAAATAGAGACCATTAATAATAAATTAGCCGGTTTAAATTCTATTTATGAGATTCAATTGAAAGACATACATTCACAATCTGTTCATTTCCATAATCAAGTGGAAATATCTAAGAAGATGTCTGACGATATGCAATCAGTAACCGGTGAAATGGGTAGATTAAGAGGTATTTCCGATGATTTCTCTTTAGCTACTAACAAGCTGAAAACCAATGCCAATGAATTGGCAGAAAACATAGCTAAATTGAATGCTATCTATGGCAATATGCTGAATGCAAATAGTTAAATCCATGAAGATAGCAAATTTATAAATTGATGTAAAGAATTATGGCTGGAACTAAGAACTGTCCGGAAACCCCGCGACAACGAATGATTGGGATGATGTACTTGGTGCTAATTGCACTGATGGCCCTCAATGTGTCCAGTGAAATTCTGAATGGGTTCAAATTAGTAGACGATAGTTTACATACTTCTACCTTATCCATTGAGGAACAGAATGAAATGCTGTACAAAGAGTTCGAAATCATGTATGAACAAAACCCTCAAAAGGTTGGTGAGTGGTTAGAAAAGGCTAAAATTGTAAGAAAAGAAGCTGATAAACTATACAATTATATCCATCAATTTAAAGTTGAAATACTACTTTTGGCTGATAAAGACAGGGCTGATACCTTAGAAGCTAGACATATCTATAAAAAAGAAGATTTAAATACACCTACTAATTATGCAATTAATCAAGGTAATGGGATTATTTTAAAGGAAAAAATTGAGCATTTCAAAAAACTGATGAAAGATATGGTGAATGGTAATTTTGGCGACCATGAAATGATTCAAGGTATTTTTGATACAGGGGATATTAATAATAAAGCTTGGGAAATAGCAACTTTCGAAAATATGCCGGTCTCCGGTGTGATTACCATCCTTTCAAAATATCAAAACGATATCCGACATACCGAATCTAAAATTATTCAACATTTGAAAGGTAGTACGGACGAAGGAGATATTAGAGTAAATAAATTTGATGCCTTTGTAGTGGCTGAATCTAATTATGTGATGGAGGGGCAAGAATATCGTGCAAAAATACTCTTAGCTGCTATAGATACTACCAAAGTCCCAGCCGTATATGTAAATAACAGTCGATTAAGTGGCAATAATTATATAGTACCTGCATCTCGCGTAGGGGAACATAGCTATACCGGATATATTGAACTTCCCAATAATGTGGGTGAAAGTCAAAAATTCAACTTTACCGGCAATTATAATGTTGGTAGGCCTTCTGCCATTATTTCCAACGATGACTTAAATATTCTATATCGTGGTTTTGATAACAACATCAGTATTTCAGCACCCGGTATACCTACAGACAATTTGAGGATAGAAGTCAAAGGTGGAACAGCCACCCGTAAATCCAGTGGTAAATAC
>CAYPYZ010000035.1:0-13840 GCA_964414805.1 uncultured Paludibacter sp. | reverse complement strand
TAATTCAGGCGTAGGTAAATCCACTTTAATCAATGCATTATTGCCGGAATCTATCATCAAAACTGCCGAAATTTCTTATTATCACAATAGGGGTATGCACACTACTACCTTTTCAGAAATGTATGAATTAGAGGATGGTATTAAAATCATTGATACTCCTGGTATTAAGGGTTTTGGCACCATAGATATGGAAGCGGATGAAATCAGTCATTACTTTAAAGAGATATTCAAAACGTCAAAAAACTGTCGTTTTACGAATTGCACCCATATCAACGAACCGGACTGTGCTGTTTTGGAAGCAATTAGCAAGCATCAAATCAGTCAATCGCGCTATCATAGCTATTTAAGCATGCTGGATGATTTAACTTCAGGAAAGTATAGATAATTCTAATTTTAAATTTCTATATTTGCATTTTGTACGAATTACCATAATAATTTTACTTTTTACATACCATGGAAGCTTATCAAATTGACGCATTAGACAAAAAAATTTTACAGTTAATTGGCAAAGATGCACGCATTCCCTTTTTGGAAGTTGCACGTATATGCAATGTCTCAGGAGCAGCAATACATCAACGTATTCAAAAACTGAGAGAACACGGCATTATCAAAGGGTCTGAATTTATCATCGATAATTATAAAATTGGATATCAGACATGCGCATTTATAGGCATTTCTCTATCAGATGTAAAAGCTTTTGCGACCATAGCCGATGAATTGGAGAAAATTCCGGAAATTGTAGAATGCCATTATTCCACAGGGAAATATCCACTATTTGTGAAGATTTATGCCCGCGACAATCGTCATTTACTTCAAATTTTGGTGGATAAAATCACGGTTATACAAGGGATATCCCATACGGAAACCTTTCAAATATCTTTGGATGAAGTCTTTAACAGACAATTATCCGTTATTGAGCTACAAAAAAGCAATAAGAGAAATCAATAGGAAAAATCAACAAGAAAAATCAACAATCTTCAGCAATAGCAGTCAGAGCAGTGGATTAAAACATCATGCCACCGCCACGCATACCACCTCCTCTACCCTGTCCGCCACCGGGTCTGCGCTGACCTGATGATACTTCTGGATTATTGCCTCCAAAGGAGCTTAGCCTATAACTAAAACTCACTAAAAAATAGGAAGTTAAAGTGTTGTATTTACTGAATGACACGGAGTTGGCATTAACGGTTTGATTGATATTTAAGCGCTGTTGAAGAATATCAAACCAGCGAATAGACAGCACAGATTTATTTTTAAATAAGGATTTATCGATAGAAGCATTCCATAAAATCTCTGATTGATCAAAATTGGAATATCCTACCCTATCTGAAAAATTTATATCACTATTGATGGTAATATCGTAGGGCAAACGAACAGTCACATTGCCCTGCAAAGTCCAATCGAAAGTCTCAGTCAATCTATCACTCAAATTATTTAAGGAATTGGAATAGCGTAAGTTAGCACGTGTGCCAAGCTCTATATAATCATGGGAAAATGTCAATGACAACTGCTCTTGCGCATTGTAACGACGTGTAAAACTTAAATCACCTATCACCAAATTATCTACATCTATATCTACCAAATCATCATATTTCTTAGTAAAACCATAATTTTCATTATAACCAACATTTGTACTGGTGTTAAAATGCAAGCGTTTATTGAGTAAAGGCGTATTATACATGATATTGCCATTGAAAGTAAAAGGCAATTTATTCGAATTGATAGTCTGCACATACTGCTTACCCGTATGATCGTATATCCTATTCGTTACCAATTGGTCTTTTACGAAATTAGCTGATAACCAAGTACTAAAAGATGAAAATCTTTGATCGTTGAAAGTGCTATACATCAATCTCATAAAGTTGGTAAAGGATGGATTTAAAGTTGGATTTCCAACGGTCTCACGCATCAAATCTTCATTGTTTTTAACGGGTTGCATCTGATTGATAGAGGGTTGTTGACTTCTTCCTCTATAATCAAAACGTAAAAATTCTTTTTTTCTAAAATTATATTGGAAACGACCATTGGGAGCAAAATTAAAAACTTCATTGCTAACGTCCCTAAAACTACCATCACCATATTTTGTAGAACTATAAGTTTGAGAGGGTTCTGCTTTTAATCCTAAAGTCAGTGTGTAATCAGTTTCCGTAAAACGATAATTTAACTCCAAGCTTTCCCTGAAAAATCTATTCTTAAAATCATTGCTGTAAGCAGCAACTGTATCTGTATAATCTTCTGGGTTTAATCTTTTAAAAGCAGTAATATCATTAGATGCAAACTGGTTTTTTGTACTGGTCTGAGTATTAGTACCAAAAGTAAGCACAGTTTCTAATACATTTTTGTTATTCCATAAAGGTTCCACAAAAGATATACGGGTATCAAAATTAAACCTATCTGAATTATTATGTGTGTATTGATTAATCAAATTCACACTATCTAAAGAAGTTTTTTGAGAATAATTAAAACCATGATTATTGCTTTGGGTAAAACCCGTATTAAAATTTGCAGTCAATGTTCTACCTAATTTGGATGAAAATTTTCTACTTATAATTAATCGAGTACCGGCATTTAAGTTATTATTATATCCGTGATTATTAGCCCAACCGTAACTAGTTGTTTCTGAATCTTGCAGATAGCTATAATCTCTAAAACTTTGGCTTGTGCCTGTGCTATAATTAATATTAGGTTGTATGATTATGGTTGTTAAAGAATCTGGTTTCCATTCAGTTTCCAAACGTAAACCACTTGATATTCTATCCGTTAAAGACCTATTATAGGTCGAATCATTAAAAACAGAACCACGTAAATAGCTTTCTTTGGTACTATTTACCTCACTTAAATTATTGGAATGATTGAAAGAGGCATCGCCCCCAATTATCAGTTTAGGATTGACAATAGCATTATTGTTAATACCTATATTTTGTGTTTCAGTAATGCCATTATTGGCTCCCCAACCACCTCTGCCTCTGCCACTTCTGGCTGTATTCACGTTATTGGCACCAGCCACAACAGAAGTCTGCGACTCGCCTGCCATGATATTAATGTTTGCATTGGCATCGTATCTAAACAAACTTTCGGTATCAAATCCTGCCGCTCCAACGAGATTACCGAACACTCCCTTTCTCCTATTGGGTTTGGTGGTTAAATTAATAATCCTTTGCGTATCATCATCCTCAAAACCAGTCAATTGAGCCATTTCAGATTTTTGTTCCAAGACTTGAATCTTATCTATCATATCAGCAGGAAGGTTTTTAGTTGCCATTTCGATGTCGCCATCAAAAAACTTTTTACCATCCACCCTGATATTGGTAATTTCTTCTCCATGCACAGTTATTTTTCCTTCAGCAGTAATTTCAACCCCCGGAAGTTTTTTCATTAAGTCCTCAACCACAGCATTTTCAGCAACTTTAAAAGCAGAAGCATTGTACTCCAAAGTGTCGCCTTTTACAACCATTTGTGCTGCAACACCTTTAACCTCCAATTCCTTTAATGCTTGCACATTTTCCTCCAAGCGTATGGATTTTAAAATTAAATCGCTTTGCTGCATTTCAAGATTTTCTATATGGTTATTATAACCTACAGAGCTGATTATCAATATATATTTACCAGGATTGACTTTACTTAAACTGAACCAACCTTTAGCATTGGTTTGTGCTCCTCGCACAAAAGATGAGTCCTTTGCGTTTAATAATTGTACCGTGACCATTTCCAATGGATAATTATTACTTGCATCAAACACAGTTGCTTGCACAGATTTTTGAGCAAAAACACTCAAACCAAAAAGTATAAATAAAATAATAAGTAGCAGTTTTTTGTACATAGAATTTTTTAAAAGTATATACATAAAATTTTATTGCCATGTAGCGGATAAAATTAAATCAACACAATCTATTTAGACTTTTAATAAGTCAAAAGGTTTAATACAAAATTAGTTTAAAAAGTTTTTACTTGCTTTATTCGCCCTATATGTTCATCATAATTAGGAAATTTTCATTTACTTTGTATCCTACATTTTTAAAATTCCAATAGCGCATGATACTGAATTATATCTGGATAGGGTTTTTGCTGATAGCTTTTGTGGTTGCCTGCATACAGACTTTCTTTTTTGGCAATACAGAAGTTTTCACGAATATCATGCATGCCACCTTTGATTCAGCCAAAACAGGATTCGAGATTTCTCTTGGTTTAACCGGTGTTTTAGCTTTGTGGTTAGGCATTATGAAAATAGGAGAAAATGGCGGTATTATCAAGACTTTTTCAAGATTAGTTTCTCCTTTTTTCTCCAAAATTTTTCCTGATATTCCTAAGAATCACCCGGTTATGGGTAGTATTTTCATGAATATCTCTGCCAATATGTTAGGTTTGGATAATGCCGCTACCCCTATGGGATTGAAGGCTATGAAAGAACTTCAAACTATCAATAAGGAAAAAGACAAGGCTTCTAATTCTATGATAATGTTTTTGGTGCTGAACTCTTCCGGCCTGACTATTATCCCTATCACCATCATGGTTTATAGAGCACAATTAGGTGCAGTCAATCCTACCGATGTTTTTCTTCCTATTTTATTGGCTACTTTCTTCTCAACCTTGGTTGGTTTTTTAAGTGTAGCAATCATGCAAAAGATAAATATTTTCAATAGAACAATTTTATTTACCTTATGCGCACTTATTTTACTTATTGCCGGTATTTTTCTTTTACTCTTTCATTTACCTAAAGAACAAATTGCTATATACTCGAATATTGCTACTGCTTTCATACTTTTCTCCATCATTATCGGTTTCGTTTTGATGGGTGCATTTCGTAAAATTAATGTCTATGAGTCCTTTATAGAAGGTGCAAAAGATGGCTTCAAAGTAGCCATTGACATCATCCCTTATTTGATTGCTATCCTGTTGGCTATAGGGGTCTTTCGTGCTTCCGGCGCCTTGAATTTTATAGTGGATGGCATAGCGCAATTCGTAAATTTCTTAGGTATTAACAATGAATTTGTTGAAGCACTGCCCACAGCCTTTATGAAACCTTTGAGTGGCAGTGGTGCCAGAGGTATGATGATAGATGCTATGACGCAGCATGGAGCAGATTCCTTTGTAGGTAGATTAGTAAGTATTATACAAGGATCAACGGAAACAACCTTCTATGTTTTAGCCGTATATTATGGATCTGTAGGCATTAAAAAAACCAGATACACTTTAGGTTGCAGCCTGTTAGCCGATTTAGCCGGCATCATAGCAGCCATATTGATAGGCTATCTTTTCTTTTATTAATCACTAAGTTTATACAAGGATAATTTATGATTTCTTTGCAACATATCAATATTGATTTACCCGTTTTGGATGAGAGGAAAATAACACAATGGATACGGTCGGTTGTAGCTATTTTCGATAAAAAACTTGCCCATATCAACTATATTTTTTGCGATAATGAGACCATTTTAGCAATGAATCGAAAGTATTTGCAACATGATTATTATACAGATATTATCAGCTTTGATGAATCTCAAGCAGCACATATAGCCGGAGATATTTTTATTAGTTTGGAGACGGTCAGGGAGAATGCAGACAGCTATCAAGTAGATTATCAGGAAGAACTTTTAAGGATTATGATACACGGCGTTTTACATTTCTGTGGATTGAAAGATGATGATGCCATGGAAGCCTCAACCATGAGAAAACATGAAAATCAAGCATTAGCAGCTTACAAAACGCTTTAATTATTTGATATATACTATGAATTGTGCAATTAATTGTTAAATAAAAAAATAACAAACTTTGTATTTTTCTACATTGAAAGATAATCATTACTTTTGTTGCTGTTTTAGAAAAAAGATAATTTTAAAGCATTAATATCGTTATTGATAAATGTAGTATACGGAGTTAGTAGTCATTTAACATGTTAAAATCAAGTAGATTTTTATTATTAACGATATTTTGTTTAGTGAATATTCATGTGTTCTCTCAACAAGAATACACCTCAGAAATAGGGATTCACGGAGGTGGATCTTATTTTTTGGGTGATGTTAATTTAAAGCTTCTTGATATTCAACCTGATTTTGGTTTATTGTACAGGTATATCTTCAATCCAAGGATTGCTTTGCAGGCTGACTTTAATCATACGATGATAGCCGGTGATTATACACAAAGAAATAGCCAATTATCGCCTGCTGCCGTGAGGATAGATCAAAATATCAACGCTTTAGACTTTAGCTTTGCTTTTAATTTTTTCGATTATGTGAAGTATGATTATGTAATGAAAAGCAGTAATCATACGCTTTATATTTTTCTCGGTGTAGGCTTGGCACATTTGCATGCAAATACGCATCAAGTTGCAGCGAGCTTACCGATAGGGTTAGGATATAAATTCAAGTTGGCAAACCGGCTACATCTCAATGTACAAGCCACACACAGATTAATGCTGGATGATAATCTTGAAGGAAATCCTGATTTAAACAATGCTTTAGGATTGAATGGAACCAATGTTTTGAATAACGACCATTTAGGGACATTCACAATAGGCTTGAGTTATAGTATGTTCAAAAAGAAATGTGACTGCTTAAATTATAAGTAAAATATATGTCAACTTATAAAGATAAAATTGATTTATCCCGCTTGCCGCAACATATTGCCATCATCATGGACGGCAATGGGCGTTGGGCAAAAAGCAAAGGATATCCAAGAGTTTTTGGACATAGAAACGGCGTAAAATCTGTAGATATCATCACCCAAGAAGCAGTTAAAATTGGTATTAAATATCTTACCTTATATGTTTTTTCTACTGAGAATTGGGGACGACCTTTAGAGGAAGTCAGCGCCCTGATGGAATTATTGGTAGAGGCTATAGAAAAAGAGACAGCTAAGTTGATGAAGAATAATGTCCGACTTTCTACCATCGGTAATTTAGATCGTTTACCCCAAAAAGTTAGAGATAAGTTGAATGATTGTATTGAAGCGACTTCTACTAATACCGGCCTCAATCTTATCTTAGCATTGAGTTATTCTTCAAGATGGGAGCTAAAACATGCTATTCAAAAAATAGGGGAAGATATTTGTGCCAAAAAAATTAATCCTGAAGAAGTGACCGAAGAATTGATTTCTTCTTATTTACTTACAGATGGTATCCCTGACCCCGATTTATTAATCAGAACCAGTGGAGAACTGAGAATCAGCAATTTCTTGTTGTGGCAAATTGCTTATACAGAGTTCTATTTTACCGATAAACACTGGCCGGAATTCCGGGAAAAAGAGTTTTATAAAGCCATAGCTGATTATCAAAATAGAGATCGCCGTTATGGCAAATAACCGTTTTAATTGTTCGAAACTACATGGTCAATCAATATTTTAGACTGTTACTAATCATTTTGCTAAGTCTGTTTACTCAGCAATTTATGTTTGCACAAATGGAAACAGACGAACTCAGTACAGATTCTATTACTCTCCTTCCGGAAATTAGTTATGGTACTTCTGCCCAACAATACACTATTGCCGATATTAGCATCAGTGGTGCCGCCAATTATGACGATTTCGTATTAATAGGCTTTTCAGGATTGGAAGTTGGTGATAAAATCACCGTTCCCGGAGATGCTATTTCTGATGTTATCAAGCGTTTTTGGAAACAAGGTCTATTTTCAGATGTGAAAATATATGCTACTAAAATCCAAGATGATAAAATCTGGTTGAATATAGCTCTTCAACAAAGACCACAAATTTCTGCCATCAATTATCATGGTCTTAAAAAAGGAGAAATAGATGAATTAAGCTCTAAATTAGGTATTAGTGAGGGAAATCAAATTACGCCCAATATCTCTGACAGGGCAGTAATTGTTATTAAGAAATACATGGAAGACAAAGGTTTTTCTAATGTGGAAGCTAATGTGTATCAGAAAGATGATCCTGAAAAACCAAATCACGTAATCGTTGATATTGAAGTAGATAAGAAAGTAAAAAATCGTGTTAAGGAAATTATTGTCAATGGTAACGAAGCACTGACTTTCAATCAAATTAACCGTGCTATGAAGAAAACCAATGATAATAATTGGCGTAATTTCTTTAGAACGAAAAAATTTGTCAGGGAAGAATTTGAAAAGGATAAAATTGCATTGATTGACAAATACAATGAAGTTGGGTATAGGGATGCTCATATTGTTGCAGATAGCGTGGTGCAATTCGGTGAAAAGCATGTAAAGGTCTATCTGACTGTTGATGAAGGAAATAAATACTATTTTAGAGATATTAGTTGGGTAGGTAATACCATTTATCCTTATGAATACTTGGATGATATATTGAATATTAAGAAAGGGGATGTTTACAACTATAAACTGCTGATGAAAAGATTGCAGACGGATGAAAATGAAGCTGTTAGCAAATTATACCAAGACAGGGGTTATCTTTTCTCGCATATAGAACCGGTGGAAGTGATGATTGACAATGACTCTATCGACTTTGAAATGCGGGTTTATGAAGGTAAGCAGGCAACTATCAATGCTGTCAATATCATCGGAAATACAAGGGTTTATGAACATGTGGTGAGAAGAGAATTGTATACCAAACCCGGACAACTTTACAGTCAGTCGGATATCATGCGTACCTACCGAGAGCTTGCTGGCATGGGGCATTTCGATCCTGAAAAAATTCGCCCTGACATACAACCAGACCCAGAAAATGGTACTGTAGATATCTCTTATGAATTAGAAACTAAAGGTAGTGACCAAATTGAATTTTCTGCCGGATGGGGTGCAACAGGCGTAGTGGGTACTTTAGGTTTGAAGTTTACCAACTTTGCTATTCAGAATATGTTTAGACCAGAAACTTATAGAATAGTTCCACAAGGTGAAGGGCAGACTTTCTCTATCAATGCCCGAACGAGCGGTCAGACTTATTCTTCTGTTAGTGCTTCTTTTATTGAGCCATGGTTAGGAGGTAAAAGACCTAATTCACTGTCGGCATCAATTTATTATGCAGCTCAAAGTGGTGTAAGTAAGCGCTTTTACGAAAGTATGCAAAATTATATGTCTCCCTATGGATATGGTGGATATGGTGGATATGGTGGATACGGTGGGTACGGTGGATACGGTAACTATGGCTATGATGATTATAGCAATGCCTATTCGGCTATGTACCAAAATGAAATGGACCCGAATATCTATATGCGTACGCTGGGTGCGTCTTTAGGATATGGAAAAAGGTTGAATTGGCCGGATGACTATTTCTCTTTTTATGGTGAATTATCATATCAACGTTTTATGCTTAGTAATTGGGCATATTTACCACCGCTTACAGATGGAAATTTTAATAATTTCAGTCTGAATTTAATGATTAGCAGAAACTCTATTTTTAATCCTATTTATACCAGACGTGGTTCACAATTTAGCTTAGGTTTAAAAATCACACCACCTTATTCTTACTTTAATGGAAAGGATTACAGCAATCCTGCCATGACAGATGAGGAACGTTATAAATTCATTGAGTACCATAAATGGACATTGAATGGTAAGACTTTTACCCCATTAACTATGGATGAAAAATTGATTTTAATGTCACGGGTGATGTTTGGATATTTAGGTCATTATAATAAAAATGCCCGTTCGCCATATGAAACTTATTATATGGGTGGTGATGGTATGTCGGCTTACACCAGTTATGGTACAGAATACGTTGCTATGCGTGGTTACGAAAGCGGTTCTTTAGTCCCTATAGATTTGGAACGCAATACTCGGATAGGCTATTTATTCAATAAATTCACCATGGAATTGAGGTATCCATTATCATTGGAACAATCGGCTACAATTTATTTACTCACTTTCTTGGAGGCAGGTAACAGTTTCAATAAAATCGTTGATTACAGTCCGTTTAATTTAAAAAGATCAGCCGGTGTGGGTGTTAGAATATTCTTGCCTATGTTTGGTATGATGGGTATAGACTGGGGTTACGGTTTTGATAAAGATACAAGAGGAGAATTGGGAGGTAGTAATTTCCACTTTGTGCTTGGACAAGAGCTATAAATTTAGTTAGGCAGGGATTTTGTTAAAGGCGCACCCGGATTTTTCAAAAACTAATAAAATTATAATCATTATGAGAAGATACTTATTGACATTTAGCTTATTTATAGGCATAATAAGCAGTATCAATGCACAGAAAGTAGCCATAGTAGATATGGAATATATTTTCAAAAATATTCCGTCCTATGAGACAGCCAATGAGCAATTGAATATTATATCTAAAAAATGGCAAACAGAAGTAGAGGCTTTGATGCAGGAAGTACAGAATATGTATAAAAACTATCAAACAGAGTTAGTATTCCTTTCGGATGATATGAAAGTACAGCGGGAAGAAGAGATTATTGCTAAGGAAAAGGAAGCGCAAGACCTTAAGCGTAATTATTTTGGTCCTGATGGTGAATTATTCAAGAAAAGGCAAAGTTTGATGAAGCCAATTCAAGATGAGATTTACAATATCATTCAAGAATTAAGTAGAGAAAAAGACTATGGATTGATAGTGGATAAAAGCTCAGCAATGAGCATAGTATTTAGTTCACCCAAAATGGACATCAGTGATGAAGTGTTGTTGAAATTGGGTTATTCGAAATAAAATATTACTTTTGCGCACATAAAAATTTAACAAATAAAATTACCAACATGATGAAGAGAATTGCATTCATAGTATTGATGGCCTTACCATTGAGTTTAATGGCACAAGACAAATTGGCTTATGTAAATATCCAAGATATTTTTCAAGTAATGCCGGAATTGTCTGATGTAGAGAAGTCTATGGCTGATTTGAATGAACAATATAAAAAAGAAATTGACAAGATGTATGAAGAATACACTGGTAAAGTCAAAGAGTTTCAGGATAATTTAGCTACTATGGCTGAATCTATTAAAACCAGACGTCAAAGTGAGATTATGGATATTGAAAATCGTATCAATACTTTCCAACAGACAGCTAATCAGGAATTGCAACACAAGCAGATGGAGATGATCAATGCTTTACGTGATAAAATTGTAAAGGCGGTGAATGAGGTAGGTGCAGAAAACAATTATACCTACATCTTCGACTTAAGCACACAATCAATTGTATATCAATCTCCTAAAGCGGTGGATATAACTCCATTAGTTAAAAAGAAATTAGGTTTGAAATAATCAAACAGTATAAAAATTGCGGAAGCAGGAAAAAGCCGGAAGGTTTTTTCCTGCTTTTGTTTATGTCATTTTTTTTTTGCAATTTTGCACACTTAAAAATACAATTTTAAGGCATATCAAGTGGATAAAACTAAGTACATTTTTGTTACCGGTGGCGTAACATCATCATTAGGCAAAGGAATCATTGCTGCCTCTTTAGGCAAACTATTGCAAGCAAGAGGATTTCGGGTAACCAACCAAAAATTAGATCCCTATATCAACATCAATCCGGGCACATTAAATCCTTATGAGCACGGGGAGTGTTTTGTTACGGCCGATGGGCACGAAGCAGATTTAGATTTGGGGCATTATGAAAGATTTTTGGGAGTTGAAACCAATGAGACGAATAATGTTACAACCGGGCGTATTTATCAAAATGTAATCAATAAGGAACGTAGAGGTGATTATTTGGGAAAGACTGTGCAAGTTGTGCCACATATAACCGATGAAATCAAACGCAATATTAAATCTTTGGGAAGCAAAGGTAAATTTGATTTTGTAATTACTGAAATAGGTGGTACTGTGGGTGATATAGAGTCCCTACCCTATATAGAAAGTGTACGACAACTGCGTTGGGAATTAGGTAGAAACAGTCTGATTATTCATCTCACCTATGTGCCCTATCTTGCGGCAGCGAATGAATTAAAGACCAAGCCCACACAGCATTCTGTAAAAACATTGCAAGAACAAGGAGTTCAACCTGATATTTTAGTATTAAGAACCGAGCATAATATCAATACAGAAATTCGTAAAAAAGTAGCTTTATTCTGTAATGTTGAACCACATGCAGTCATGCAATCCATAGATGTACCTTCGATTTACAAGGTTCCTTTGGTGATGCAAGAAGAAAAATTAGATGAAGTTGCGCTCACCAAATTAGGTTATGATTTAGAGCAAACGCCTCCTGTTCAGATGGATAAATGGGTTAGTTTTGTGGAAAGACTTGAGAATGCTGAAAAAGAGGTTAAAATTGCATTGGTTGGCAAATATGTACAATTACCGGATGCCTACAAATCCATTATGGAGTCGTTGACGCAAGCTGCTGTCTTCCATAATCGCAAATTGAAATTGGAACTCATACTTTCTGATAAGCTGAAAGCTGAAAATATTGAGAAAAGATTGAAAGGCATGGATGGGATAGTGGTTGCTCCGGGCTTTGGTACACGAGGAATGGATGGTAAATTATGTGCTTTAAAATATGCCCGAGAAAATGATATACCTTGTTTTGGAATTGGTATGGGTATGCAGGCAATGGCCATCGAATTTGCTAAAAGCGTATTAAATTTGAAAGATGCCAATAGTACTGAAATGGATGCGACTACGCCGCATAAGATTATCGATATTATGTATGAGCAGAAAAACACCATGGATTTAAAGGGTGGTATGCGCTTGGGTGCTTATCAATGCACACTTGTTCCAAACACCAAAGTATACGACATTTACAAAGAGAAGAATATTTATGAGCGTCACAGACATAGATATGAATTTAACAATAAATACAGAGATATTTTTAAAGAGGCAGGAATGATTTGCAGTGGATGCAATGAAGAAGCAGATTTGGTGGAAATCATCGAGTTAAATGACAAAAAATGGTATATTGGTGTTCAGTTTCATCCTGAATACAGAAGTACTGTTGTCAATCCACACCCTCTATTTATCAGCTTTATAGAAGCTGCCATCACTCAATAAAAAGCATATATTTCAATGGATAAAAATACGATTATAGGATTTGTTTTAATCGCAGCTGTTTTAATAGGTTTCTCAATTATCAATCGCCCAACAGCCGAACAGCGTGAACAGCTCGAGCAGCAAAGAGTTTATCAGGATTCGATAAGAAGTGCGCAAGAGCTTGCACAGAATATTATGATGGAAGAAGCGGCAGCTGAATATTCTGCAAACCAAGAAGCTACGCCGGTAGAGGAGAAAATTGAAAGTTTTGGTGATTTTAAATCTGCTGTTTTTGCAGAAGAAGAAACATTTGTTTTAGAAAACAATAAAATTAAACTCTTATTAAGCAATAAAGGTGGTAGGATAGTTTCTGCTCAATTAAAGGATTATCTTTCAAGAGATTCCTTGCCTGTAGAGCTTTTCCATGAAGATGAAAGTAATTTCAGTTTCACCATGGCCTTGAGGAATAATCAGATTATTAATACTGCTCAATTGTATTTTAATGTGGTTGAATCAACTACTGATTTACAAGGTAATCAAGTGATGGTGTTGCGTTTGCAATCTGAAACTGAAGCATATTTAGATTTTATATACACCCTTCCGGAAGATGAACACATGCTTCAATTCACGGTCAGACCACATGCTATGCATAACATTATGCCTTTGGGTAGTAATTACATGATAGTGAATTGGGATTCAAAAATTCGTCAACAAGAAAGAGGACGTCAGTTCGAGGAGCGCTATTCCACTTTGAATTATAAGTACCTGGCTGACAATATGGAAGGTTTGAGTCCAATGAAAAATGATGAGAAGAAGCTTTCAAGCAGGTTGAAATGGATAGCCTTTAGGGATCAATACTTTAGCTCTATTTTCATTGCAGAAAAAGATTTTTCTAATGCCCATTTAATCAGTCATGTTGAAGCTAAGGAAAGTGGCTATATGAAATCTTATCATGCAGAAATGATGATAGATTATAATCCTACGGGTCAGGAGGATATAAA
>CAYPYZ010000034.1:0-13969 GCA_964414805.1 uncultured Paludibacter sp. | reverse complement strand
CAATTGCAAGCTGCAGAAAGAGAATGGGAACGCATGGAAGTATGGGGTCATTTCTCGAAAGAACGTTTGCAAAATCTTCAACAAGCAGGTTTGGAACTACGCTTCTTCAGTTGTCCTGAACGTAAATTCGACCAAGAATGGGAAGTGCTTTACAATGCTTTTGAAATAGGTACAGCAGGTATCTATAAGTATTTTGTAACCATCACTGCCCCGGAACAAGTCTTAGATATAGATGCTGATCCCATTCAATTGGGTAATAAAAATGCCGCTGAAATTCATGAGGAGATAAAAGTGCTACAAGCTGCTATTGAGCAATCGCGTCAGCAAATACGTGAGTTTGCCGTCAAGCATATTGAGACCTTAGAAAGCTATCAATTGGAAGTGATGGGCGAGATAGATTTTTCTAAAGCGATATTGCATACGGATGCACAAGTAGAGGATAAAGTTATGCTCTTAGAAGGTTGGTGTCCGGAAGAAAATACAGAAGAACTAAATGCGTATTTGGACAATTCTGCTGTATATTATGAGGCAGTAAAACCAACGGAGACAGACCAAGTTCCCATCAAACTTAAAAACAATAGATTCACGCGTTTGTACGAAATGATAGGTGAATTGTACGATTTACCTAACTATCATGAATTGGATTTAACGCCTTTCTTTGCACCATTTTTCTTGCTATTCTTTGGATTATGTGTGGGCGATACAGCTTATGGATTGATGATATTAATAGGTGCGCTTATCATGAGGCAAAAGGTAAAACCATCCATGAAACCTATGTTTTCATTGGCAGCATGGTTGGGTGCATCTACGGTGATATTAGGTGTGGTGACCGGTACCTTTTTCGGCTTTAGTCTGATAGATGCTGATATAGCTTGGTTGGAGCAATTCAAAGTATTCATGTTGGATTCCAATAAGTTATTCTATGCGTCTTTGATTATAGGAGTAGTTCAAATCCTTTTCGGCATGATTATCCAAGCCATAGGCAAGGTGATGCGTTACGGATGGGTGGCATCTTTGCCTAATTGGGGCTGGCTGATGATTATAGTAGGTATGGGCGGCACTTTCTTAGCTACGCAAATCGTACAAATAGATGCGCAAATCGTAAAATATCTCTATTATGGTTTTGGAGGTGTAGGTGCGATATTCGTATTTATACTCAATGATATCAAACGCAATCCATTGATTAATATAGGGGCGGGAGTTTGGGATGCCTATAATATGGCTACCGGTTTATTAGGTGATTTATTATCCTATATACGCTTATTCGCTTTAGGTATTTCATCCGGTGTAATGGGCTTTGTATTCAATGATTTGGCCTTTAAACTGAGTGGTAATATCCCTGTAGTAAGTACTATTATTATGTTAGTCATTATGGTATTCGGACATGGCATGAATATATTCATGGCAGGCTTGGGAGCATTTGTGCATCCTATGCGTCTGACCTTTGTGGAGTTTTATAAAAATGCAGGTTTTGAAGGGGGAGGCAAAAAGTACAAACCCTTTAGGCAACATGTAAAGGAGTGATAAAGTAGTAATAAAGTAGTATGGTAAAAGATAAAATTACAAGTACTTTTAGATAAGAATTTTAATATTAAACAATAATAACATCAATCAAAAACAAAAATTATGGAACCTATTATTTTAGCTTATATTGGTATAGGATTAATGATTGGATTAGCAGGTGTAGGTAGTGCTTATGGTGTTACCATTGCAGGAAATGCTTCTATTGGAGCTTTGAAGAAAAATCCCGATGCTTTTGGTAACTATATGGTTTTAAGTGCACTTCCGGGAACGCAAGGTCTATATGGTTTCCTTGGCTATTTCTTATTGCAATCACATCTTACGCCTGATATGGGCTGGGGCGTGGCTGCGGCTATTTTTGGTGCAGGTTTAACTTTAGCACTGACTGGTTTATTGTCGGCTATTCGTCAAGGACAATTATGTGCCAACGGTATTGCAGGCATAGGCTCTGGTTATGATGTGTTTGGTAAGACATTGATTTTAGCGGTATTCCCTGAATTATACGCCATTGTATCTTTGGCTGCCGTGTTCATGATAGGCAACGCTCTATAGTTTCTGATAGATCCTTTATAGATTTTCATGGCAAAAAAAAGGTCGAAAAGCAGCAAGTTTATGCAGAAGGTGAGATTTCGGTATCGCGTTTCGATATTGAATGAAAATACCTTGGAGGAGTCGTGGTTTATACGACTCTCACGCTTTTCTGTATTCATTTATTTGTCCTTTTTTATTTTGCTAACTTTCCTGATTTTAGCTTCTATCATTGTCTTTACCCCCCTACGCTACTACCTTCCGGGATATGGAGGCTCGGAAGATAGAATCAGCATGATACAAGAGTCAATGCAGGTTGATTCTATCTTAAATCAGATGGAATTGCAATCTCAGTATATGGAAGTCATGAAGGCCGTCATAACCGGCGATTTAGCTTTTGATTCTGTATATACCAACGATTCTCTACCCTTGCGTGAAAGAGCTGAATTGTTAGTTGAGAAATCAAAAAGCGAAAAAAACTTTGTAGATAAGTATGAGCGCGATGAAAAGTATAATTTATCATCCTTAGCTTCTACTGAAAATACCAAGATATTGGTGTTTTTTAAACCTACCAAAGGGGTGATTACTTCCAATTATAGTTTACAAGATAAAAACTATGGAATTAACATACTTACATCACCGCATGAAGCTGTGGTAAGCGTGTTGAATGGGACTATCGTGCATGCTTCTTATTCTTTTAAACAAGGTGGTGTGGTTGTTATTCAGCATGATGATGGCTATGTTTCCATATATCAACAAAATACCCAAATTCTTAAAAAAGTGGGTGATGCAGTGAGGGCAGGTGAGGTTATCGCATTTACCGGTGAGGAAAATGGTTCTAATGAGAAAGAACAGTTCTATTTTGAATTGTGGAAACAAGGCACTCCCGTCAATCCGGAAGAACTTATAATATTTTAAACCTAAGTCAACTTGTCTTCAGCAAAGAAAAATATTAGCATATTAGGCTCTACCGGCTCCATTGGTACACAAGCTTTGGAGGTGATCGCTACTTATCCTGAGCAGTTTGAGGTATATGCACTTACGGCAGGCAATAATATTGAATTGTTGATACAACAAGCCAAGCAATTCCTTCCGGAAGTGGTTGTAATAGGCAATGAGACTTATTATGCTACCCTTAAAGATGCTCTTAAACATCTGCCTATAAAAGTCTTTGCTGGAACAGCAGCCATCGAGCAGGTTGCAGCCATGGATGTGGTGGATGTTGTGCTGACTGCCATGGTGGGTTATGCGGGTTTGCGTCCGACCATTGCGGCAGTAAAAGCCGGTAAGCGTATCGCTTTGGCAAATAAAGAAACCTTGGTGGTTGCAGGCGATTTAATCAATGATTTATGTGTTGCACATCAAGCATCTATCATACCTGTTGATTCTGAACATTCGGCTATTTTTCAATGCCTTACGGGAGAAAATATTGATAGGGTTGAAAAATTGATATTAACAGCTTCAGGTGGACCTTTTCGTGGATTTTCTTTGGATGAATTACAAAAAGTTAGTCCTGCACAAGCCTTAAAACATCCCAATTGGGACATGGGTGCTAAAATAACAATTGATTCTGCTACCCTGATGAATAAAGGCTTTGAATTGATAGAAGCCCAGTGGTTGTTCGGTGTAGCACCTGAAAAATTGGATGTATTGGTGCATCCGCAATCCATCATCCATTCTATGGTGCAATTTGTAGATGGCTCTATCAAAGCGCAAATGGGTTTGCCCGATATGAAACTACCTATTTTATACGCATTTACTTATCCTGAAAGATTGCAGACCAACTTCCCCCGCATGGATTTTAATCTTTATCCTACATTTACTTTCGAGAAGCCGGATATGGAGAAGTTTAGGAATTTGGCTTTTGCCTATGAGGCTATGCAAAAAGGTGGTAATGCACCCTGTGTGTTGAATGCTGCCAATGAGGTGGTTGTAGATGCTTTCTTGAAAGGGAAAATTGGATTTTTAACCATGAGTGATATCATTGAAGAAGTGATGCAAGCAATGCCTTATATTGCTAAGCCGGATTACGAGAATTATGTGGAAACTGACGAATTTACACGACTTAAAACAATGGAAATCATATCACGAAAGCAAAGTTTATAGGAATTAGTTTTAAATATTTACATTATAAAATAATAGATGAGTACAATTTTAATCAAGACCCTACAGTTGATATTAAGCTTATCAATTTTAGTATTCTTACATGAATTAGGTCACTTTCTGTTTGCACGATTATTTAAAGTGAGGGTTGACAAGTTTTACATGTTTTTCAACCCTAAATTTTCTATCATAAGAGCAAAGAAAATCAATGGTCAATGGCAAGTTCGACTTTTTGCTGCCAATGTTCCGGCTAATGAACGTCAAGCTTTCAATTCTGAAGGTATAGGTATGCTTGATGAAAAGGGGAAACCCGTTATGGAGCCAATTCCTTTGGATGAATTAGCAGATGACGATTGGCGGAAATACCCTGAAACAACGGAATGGGGCATAGGTTGGTTACCTTTGGGTGGCTATTGCAAAATTGCCGGAATGATAGATGAGTCTATGGACAAAACGCAAATGGCGGCACCACCACAACCATGGGAATACAGGGCGCAATCGGTATGGAAACGCCTACCCATTATCATAGGTGGTGTGTTGGTGAATTTTATCCTTGCCATGGTTATTTATGCTGCGGTACTTTTCACTTGGGGCAAGGAATACTTACCTTTTGAGAATGCACATTATGGCTTTCAGTTTTCACAAACCTTGATAGATAATGGTTTTCAACATGGGGATAAGGTCTTGAGTATAGACGGGAAACCGATTGTACAACAGTCAGATTTCGTAGAAAAACTATTGATTGATGGTGGAAGAAATGTCCTTGTGTTGCGCGATAATGCTGTGGAGACCAATATTGAATTGCCTAAAGATTTAGCACAACAAGTGTTAGCTTCCGGTGAAATGAGTTTGCTTAATGTTCGATTTCCTTTCGTAGTGCAGGAAGTACAAGCAGGTACGCCGGCATATGAGGCGCAATTGCAAGCCAATGATAGTATAGTTGGGATTAACGGACAGACTTGTGCTATTTATCAAGATGTAGTAGCAGCTTTAGAAGGCAATGCAGGAGAAGCCATTCAAGTTTCTTTTTATAGAGATGGTGGAGAATATCAGGCAGTTATGAACCTAACAGAAAATGCAAAAATGGGCATTGTCCTCAAGCCCTTATATGCTTTTTTTGAAACCAAGCGCATTACGTATGGTTTTTTCGAAGCTATTCCGGCAGGTATATCCATGGGTTGGAGCACATTAGTTAGTTATGTCAAGCAATTTAAGATAGTTTTCACGAAAGAAGGTTCTAAGCAATTAGGCGGTTTTGGCAGCATAGGAAAAATGTTCCCATCGGTATGGGATTGGCAGGTTTTCTGGAATATGACAGCCCTATTATCCATGATTTTGGCATTCATGAATTTCTTGCCCATTCCCGCATTGGATGGGGGACATGTGATGTTTTTGCTTTACGAAATGTTTACCGGCCGTAAGCCCGGTGATAAGTTCTTGGAGTATGCACAAACGGTAGGCTTACTATTGCTTTTTGCCCTATTAATTTATGCCAATGGTAATGATATTTTCAAGGCGTTTTTCAAATAGCTATCATAAATTCTAAATATTTCTTACTAAGAGGTTGATAATTAAAACGAAAATCTCTATCTTTGTGGAGTTTTCAAGGAATCCAAAATTTTAAAAGTAAATAAATATAATTAACAACTAAGGTAAAGGACAAGTTAGAAACAATCTTATGGATAATCTATAATTTCTGCTTTTTCTAAACCGTTTAAAACAATTAGTTACATATGAAGAAACAATTATTATTTGCACTCTCAATTACAGTTGCAGTTTTGTTCAGTGCTTGTAAAGATCTTCCAGATTTAGATCCAAGCTTGTTTACTTGTACTCCTAATCCATTGGAAGTAAAAGCAGGTAAAGTTGATGCTGTTGTTACAGGTACTTTCCCCGTGAAGTATTTCAAGAAAAATGCTGTTGTAACTGTTACTCCTGTTTTAAAAACAAGTGACGGTCAAGTTTTCAAATCAGCTCCAAGTGTTTTCCAAGGACAAAAAGTTGTTGGTAACGATCAGTTGATTGAATACAAAGCTGGTGGTACTTACTCATTAAATGCCTCATTTGATTATGTTCCGGCAATGGATGTTAGTGAGTTATTCCTTGAGTTTGATGTAGTAGCTAAGAAGAAAGAATATGAATTAGAGCCTGTCAAGGTTGCTGATGGCGTTATCTCTACTTCTGAATTAGCGCAAAAAGATGGATTAGAATCAGCAGTTATCGCTGATAAATTTGAGCGCGATATTTTCGAAATGACAGATGCTGAAATTTTATTCTTGATCCAACAATCTACTGTTCGTAAGTCTGAGACCAATACTGATGACATTAAAGCACTTACTAAAACCATCGCTGATGCTAAAGAAGCATTAAACAAAACAGTGGAAGGTTTGAAAGTATCAGCTTATGCTTCTCCTGATGGAGCTCTTGATTTAAACACTGCATTGGCTGAACGTCGTCAAAAAGAAACTGAGAAATTCTTAAATGCTGAATTGAAGAAAATTGGTTCTTCTTTGGCTGTAGAAACAAGATTTACTCCAGAAGACTGGGATGGTTTCCAAAAATTAATGGAAAAATCTAACATCCAAGATAAAGACTTGATCTTACGTGTATTGTCTATGTACAATGATCCGGAACAACGTGAGCGTGAAATCAAAAACTTATCAGCTGCTTACAAACAAATTGCTGATGATATCCTTCCACAATTACGTCGTTCACAATTACAATTAATTGTAAAAGTAACAGGTAAATCTGATGAAGAAATTGCTCAATATGCAAAAGGAGATGTTTCTAAATTAAACGTTGAAGAGCTTTTATATGCTGCTACTTTGACTAATAATTTAGATGAAAAAGCTGCAATCTATCAAAAAGTTATAGATAACTATCCTAATGATGTAAGGGGTTATAACAACTTAGGTGTAGTGAAATATCAACAAGGTAAATTAGATGAGGCTGCTGCTTTGTCTGCTCAAGCTTTAGGAAAAGAAGCTAATAATGCTGATGCTAATTACAATGCTGGTTTAGTTGCTTTGGCTCAAGGTGCTAACGATAAAGCTATTGAATACTTTGGTAAAGCTGCTGGTACAACTGGTGATCTTGAAAATGCAACCGGTACTTATTATGTTGCTCAAGGCGAATATGATAAAGCTAAATCTACTTTCGAAAGAGTAAATACCAATAATGCTGCACTTTCTCAAATTATCAATAAGGAATACAATGCTGCTAAAAATACTTTGGCTAATGTTCCTAATCCTGATGCTACTACTGCTTATCTTGGAGCTGTCGTTGCTGCTCGCACTAATGATAAAGATGGCGTATATGCTAATTTGAAGACTGCAGTTGGTAAAGATGCTGCTGTTGCACAAAGAGCTGCTACCGACCTTGAATTTTCAAAATTCTGGAAAGATGCAACTTTCCTTTCTATCGTTCAATAATTCCTTGGATAGATAATCTATAAAGGATTATACATAAATAAAAAGTCCGAAACAACTTTATGTTTCGGACTTTTTATATTTAAATACTTTCCGTATCCCCTCTATTAATGCGCTTCTAACCAATTTGCACCTATGCCACAATCGGCAAGTAAAGGCACTCTTAGGGAAGCTGCTCTTTCCATAGCTTGTGTGATAATTGCTTTGGCTTGCGATAACTCCTCCTTTGGAACGGAGAAGTTCAACTCATCATGCACTTGCATAATCATTTGGGTTTTCAGACCGGCAGCTTGTAATTGTGACTGAATATCTATCATGGCAATTTTGATAATATCAGCCGCCGAACCTTGAATAGGTGCATTGATAGCATTGCGCTCTGCATAGCCCCTTACTATGCTGTTGGCAGAATTAATATCGCTTAAATACCTCTTTCTTCCAAAAATTGTTTCTACATAACCATTGCTTTTAGCTTCCTGAATGATATTATCCATATACTTTTTAACCTCCGGATAGCTTTCAAAATAACCGTCTATCAGCGTTTTGGCTTCAGCACGACTGATATTCAATCTTTCAGAAAGTCCGAAAGTAGAGATGCCATAGATAATCCCAAAATTGGCTGTTTTGGCCTTTCTACGCATATCCGAATCTACTTGTTCAATAGGGATTTGATAGATTTTTGCAGCTGTGGCAGTATGAATATCCAAACCACTTTCGAATGCCTCTATCATGTGTTTATCCTCACTTAGATGCGCCATTATCCGCAATTCAATTTGTGAGTAGTCAGCACTCAAAAACACCGCTCCATCATCAGGAATAAAGGCTTTACGTATCTCTTTCCCTTGCGCATCCCTGATGGGGATATTTTGCAAGTTTGGATTGGTAGAACTTAAACGCCCCGTTGCGGTAACAGTCTGATTGAATGATGTGTGGATTTTTCCTGTATGCTTATTAACCATTTTTGGTAGTGCATCTATATAAGTGCTCAGCAGTTTCTTCAGACCCCTAAACTCCAATATCATCCCTACAATAGGGTGTTTGCTACGAATTTTTTCTAAAATATCTTCCGATGTTGAATACTGACCGGTCTTAGTTTTTTTAGCCTTATCATCCAATTGCAGACGGTCGAATAAGACCTCACCCACTTGTGCAGGGGATGAAACATTGAAACTAATACCCGCAAGCTCTTGTATTTTTTGCTCCAATGCAAGCATTTCTTTGGTCAGTACAACAGAACTTTGCTCTAATTCAGCTGCATCTATTCTTACGCCATTCAACTCCATAGCTGCCAATACCTTCATCAATGGCATCTCCATTTCATAGAAGAGTTTTTCTATTTTGTTTTCCTCGATAGCTTGAGCCAATAGCTGTTTTAATTGGAAAGTGATGTCTGCATCTTCAGCAGCATAATCTTTTAAAAGATCAATATCTACCTCCTGAATTTTTAGTTGATTTTTACCTTTTGCACCTACTACATCTTCATAATGTATGGTTCTATATTGCAAATAAATCTCTGCCAAAAAGTCCATACCATGCCTCAATTCAGGCTGTAAGAGATAATGGGCAATCATGGTATCAAACAATTTTCCCTTTAATTCAATGCCGTATTGCGCAAGCATCAAAAGGTCAAATTTTACGTTTTGCCCTATTTTCTCTATATGCTCCGATTGGAAGAAAACTTTAAACTCTTGCAATACCTCTTTGCATGCTTCTTTATCTGAAGGCAAGGGGACATAATAGGCTTTGCCTTTTTCATAGCAAAACGACAAGCCTACCATGGCTGATTCATATACATCAATACCTGTAGTTTCGGTATCAAAACAAACCGACTCTTGCATGAATAATTGCGAAATCAAATGGGATCGTTTGACCTTATCATCAACTAATTCATAGCTATGAGGCGTGTTTACAATGGAGTTTAAATCCTTCTCCTGAGCCTGCATCGCGATAGCATCTAATACCGGAGATAAGGTTTCTGCTGCATTGCTAATTTGCTCTTTTTTATCTTTTGTAGTACTTGTTTCCTCCGGTGCTGCTTGGTCAAATAACGACATTTGTCCATCTTGCTTTTTAGGTGCTATGGATTGTACCCTTGCCATAGGCTGATCTGGGGGCAAGGAAGTGAAAATATCCCCAAACTTATTACTTGATAAAGTTCTAAATTCTAATTCATTGAATAAAGCTTTTAAATCAGCTTCATTAATCTCCTCAAGTTTCAGCTCATTTTCATCAAATGTAACAGGTACATCTGTTTTAATTTCAGCTAAATAGCGAGAAAAAAGAATTTGCTCTTTGTTCTCTTCTACCCTCGTTTTTAAAGCTCCCTTAAGTTCATCCGTCCGCTTCAACAATTCATCAATACTACCAAATTCTTGTAAAAGTTTGATGGCGGTTTTTTCACCTACGCCCGGACAACCCGGTATATTATCGGAAGCATCACCCATTAATCCAAGCATGTCGATTACCTGATATTGACTGCTTAGGGAGTATTTTTCCATGATTTCATTAGCACCTAAAACCTCATAGCCTCCCCTAAATTTTGGTCTGTACATAAAAATATTATCAGTAACCAACTGTCCAAAATCCTTGTCGGAAGTCAGCATATATACTTGAAAACCCTCAGTTTCAGCCTTTTTGGCAACAGTACCAATTACATCATCCGCTTCATAGCCTTTTATTTCCAAAATGGGGATATTGTAAGCACCCAAAATATCTTTGATATAAGGAACAGATAGCTTGATATCTTCCGGAGTAGATTCGCGCTGGGCTTTATATTCCTCATAAGCTTCATGTCTGAAAGTAGGACCGGGAGGGTCGAAAGCCACAGCAATATGAGTAGGTTTTTCGCGGTTCAGAATATCTTCTAAAACATTAACAAAACCTAATACAGCGGAGGTGTTTAGGCCTTTAGAATTAATTCTTGGTGATTTGATAAAAGCATAGTAAGATCTGTAAATAAGCGCGTAGGCATCTATCAAGAAAAGTCGTTTCATAGAGATAATTATTATAAATTAGGGATTAGTTGTCTCCAACAGACTGTAAAAGTAATTAAAATAAAATCATTTTTTAGTTATATCCTTAACATATCAGACAAATTTGCTTACTTTTGCAATTTACGTAAGATAAATAAATCAATGAGTATAATTGACTCCATTAAAGCCAAAATAAGTGCTGAACTTGCTTTGTTTGATAAGACTGTGATTGCGGGTTTAGAGACGGACAATCCTATTTTGGAGGAAGTTAATGCTTATATCTTCCAGACTACCGGGAAAAAATTGCGTCCTACCTTGGCGATATTAGCGGCTAAATTAGTTGGTGAAGTAAATATGGCAACCATACATGCTGCCATTGCTATAGAGCTACTGCATACTGCAAGTTTAGTGCATGATGATGTGATAGATTATGGTTTGGAGCGGCGAGCTAACCCTTCCGTGAATGCGCGTTGGGGCAATAAAGTGGCTGTGTTATCGGGTGATTATATGTTGGCTGCTTCGCTGATGCAGGTGTCATATGCCGGTAGGATTGAAATGCTTCAACCCATTGCATTTATCGGTCAGCAATTGACAGACGGAGAGTTGTTGCAACTGACTATCACGCAAGAATCCAAAGTATCTGAAACCGAGTATTTCCGTGTTGTAAAACGCAAAACTGCTTCTTTGTTTTCCGTATGTATGGAAGTTGGTGCTCTTTCAGCTTATGCGGATGCAAAAAGTATTGAACATCTAAAAAAATATGGTGAATATTTGGGTTTTTGTTTCCAAATAAAAGATGATATTTTCGATTATTATGAAAATACTGATATTGGTAAGCCTACAGGCAATGATATTAGTGATGGGAAAATTACTTTGCCATTGATATATGCACTTAAAAATGCTGAAACGACTGAAAGAGAAAAGGTATTGGGTTGGATAAACTTAAAGCATTTCTCCAAGGAAAATGTGGCCTATATTACGGATTTTGCTTTGCGCAATGGTGGTGTAGAATATGCCAAACAACGCATGGATTACTATAAAACAATGGCTATCAATGAGCTTAAGATATTTCCCGAAAGTGAATACAAACAAGCATTGATAGACTGTGTGGAGTTTGCAGTAAGTCGGTCAAAATAAATACTACAATAGCCCTTGAACTTTGATTTAATAAGATGATAACGGTAACAGAGGTAAATAAATCATTCGGTGATAATCATGTTTTAAAAGATATATCTGCTAATTTTGAAGCAGGTAAAACGAATATGATTATTGGTGCGAGTGGCTCCGGCAAGACTGTTTTGATGAAGAGTATCATAGGTTTACACCGCATTGACAATGGCCGTATAGAGTATGACGGTCGTAATTTACCGGATATGCGCATGAAAGAAATTCGTCGCTTACGCCGTGAAGTTGGGATGTTGTTTCAAGGCTCTGCCCTATTCGATTCGCTTTCTGTCTTGGAGAATGTGATGTATCCTTTGCAAATGTTTGCAGATACTACCAAAGAGGAAATGAAAGATAGAGCTGTTTTCTGCCTCCGTAGGGTTGATTTACCGGAAAATTCCTTCGAATTAGCACCTTCAGAAATTAGTGGTGGTATGCAAAAAAGAGTAGCTATCGCTCGTGCTATCGCCTTGCAACCCAAGTATTTGTTTTGCGACGAACCTAATTCCGGCTTAGATCCCAAGACTTCTTTAATCATTGATAGGTTGATTCAGGAGATTACGCATGAATTTAATATCACAACCATCATCAATTCCCATGATATGAACTCCGTTATGGAAATAGGTGAATATGTGATTTTTATCAATAAGGGAAGAAAGGAATGGGAAGGTACAAATGAGGATATTTTCCATGTGGATAATGAGGAGTTGAATAATTTTGTGTTTGCATCAAACTTATACCAAATGGTTAAGCAAGTTAATCAATAGGTTTGGTAGACAGATACTTATATTAAAAATTAAGTTTTAAAGCATATGAAGATTGTTTCTTATAATGTGAATGGGGTAAGAGCAGCCATCAATAAGGATTTGGCGGGTTGGATTAAAAAGGAAAATCCTGATGTGCTGTGTTTACAAGAGACTAAAGCGCAGCCTGAGCAAATAGATACCATGTTGTTTGCTGAATTAGGCTATACAACTTATTTACATTCTGCCGAGAAAAAAGGTTATAGCGGGGTTGCCATTCTTACGAAAAAAACGCCGGATAATGTGGTGATAGGCATGGATAATCATAAATATGATAGTGAAGGTAGGGTTATTCGGGTTGATTATGGCGACTTATCCATTGTAAATGTTTATATCCCTTCCGGGTCTTCCGGAGATGTGCGACAAGCTTTCAAAATGGAGTTCTTGGAAGATTTCATTGTGTTTATTACTGAACTTAGAAAAGAACGCCCCAATTTAGTGGTTTGTGGAGATTATAATATTTGTCATAAACCTATAGATATCAATAATCCAAAGCGACAAGTAGGTGTGTCCGGTTTCTTACCTGAAGAGCGTGAATGGTTGGATAGGTATGAGGCTACCGGCATGATCGATACTTTCAGGGTGTTTGACCAAAGCGCTGAAAGATATAGCTGGTGGAGCTATCGCGGTGGTGCTCGCTTCCGTAATGTAGGCTGGCGCATCGATTACCATTGGGTAAGCGAAACATTGAGAGATAAACTGAGAGATGCAAAAATATTAACGGAAGCTGTGCATTCCGACCATTGTCCTGTAACCCTTGAACTTAAGTAAATCATTTATATGCAAAGATATTTATATAAAATACTGATACTTTTCTTGGCTATTTATATATTCAATGCTTGTCTTGGAAAGGAAGAAGAAATTCTATTTTCAGATGATCCTAATTTTGTTTCCTTGAAATTTGATGCCAATGATAGTATTCCGGGATTGGAGAAGGCTGTATTTACAGTGGAGTTTGATGAGGATTTACAAGATTCTATCATTGTGAATTTGGACTCTTTGCCATTTCAAACGCGTATAGATAGTATTGGTCCGACTTTTACTTTTAGAAGTAGTGCCTATGCTTATTTGATTGCATTGGACTCTTTGGAAACGGGTTTTGATACTATTGCCATTACGGGAAAAGATACGGTGAATTTTGAAAAAGTAGTGAGCGTAACCAACTTTGCTGCTAATCGTGAAGTTTCTGCAACTTACCGCATTAAAGTCAATGTACACCAAGTAGAACCTGAATTATATGTGTGGAAAAGGGCGGTGGATGCTATTTATGAACATGGCGGCAATGTGCAGCAAGCTGTGTTTTTTAAAGATAGGTTTTTGTTCTATGTAAGTACAGGATTAACTAATTATTTATATACATCCGATAATGCTATCGATTGGTTTCCTATGGCTATCAATGGTTTACCGTTGACGGATAATTTTAGGACTATTAAATCCTTCAATGATAAGCTCT
>CAYPYZ010000033.1:10996-14154 GCA_964414805.1 uncultured Paludibacter sp. | reverse complement strand
CTTAAATTTACTGCCCGAGCAAAGCAATAATTTCAATGCCGGCATGCTTTGGCAAGAGGATGGAAAGTACGGTTTTGAAGTCAATACTTACTTGCGTGACACCCGCGATTTGATTAAATTAAAAGAGCTTAACCAGTATCAGGGACTGTTTCTTAATCTTGAAAAAGTACAAGGCTACGGCATTGAATTGGAAGCTTTTTATGTCCTGTTTGATAAGTTGCGCCTTTCGGGAAACCTGACCTACAACGAGTTTAGATATAAAGGAACTTTGGATGCCGCAGCACATGATATCCATTATGTAAATGCCCGCATCAGCAATATGCCATTCTATTATGGCAATCTCAATTTTGAATACAGCGATGACAAAATACTTAATAAAAATTTACCTTTTCGGGCTTATTGGGTGTTTAATTATGTACATCAATACTATCTTGATTATATTGAAAAACAATATGAGCCGGATGGGTTTTTGGGACTGTATGGTCAATCGCAGATTTATACAGATCGCGTTATCCCGCAGCAATACAACCATACAGCGGGTATCAGTTTGGAGTTTCCCATGGCATCTAAACATGCTTTGACAATAGGTATGGAAATTCGAAACATCTTCGATAGTGATATTTATAATAATTTTAAAATCCAAAATCCCGGAAGGAGTTTTAGGACTAAATTAGTCTATTCTTTTCATTAAAATCTATGAAACATTGGTATCTATATATAGTCTTTTGTTGTGCTTTCGCAATGGCGGCATGTACCATTGAAAACTTGGAAACGGACAATATTGCTCGTGAAACATTGGATACACACAACTATGTTTTGGCTGTAGAAGAAGCTTCCAATGCAGATATTACGCGCTTTTTCAGCTTTGAATTATCAGAAGTCGCTGCCAATACTGAACCTTATGATTTGCTTTCGGAAAATGAGATTTTCACCAATGCAGATCCTTCGGTTTCTGCCGGACATCAAGCTATAGGCAGGTATTTTTTCGCTATGGCAAAAGATAAAAAAGGCTATTCTTCCACGCCGGGTGTGTATCGTTTGACGCTCAACAGAAGCAATAGGGTTTTCATTGATGAAAGTCTCAACTTGCGCAAAAACAGCCTGTTCCCTTCACGGAAGTTATGTATAGTCAACCGTGATTTGGGCTTTTATTACAATGAAGGTTTAGCTGCTCACAGCATCTATATATTCAATCCTTACGCAATGGTGACTACGGGCGTAATTGATTTGCAGGAAGCCATTCAAGATTTTCGTTCGGATATAGCTTGGGTGGATGAAAGTGGCAATAACAGAGTTCGCACCGGCTCCATGGTGATAGATGAAAAAGAGGGAAAATTATATGTGAGTATAGTCTTTTTGGAAACGGTCGGTTTTAATATTATTGCAGATGAGGATAGCGATTTCTATTTGGCAGTTGTAGATATAGCAACTAAGCAAGTTGAAAAAATCATCACCTATCCTGATACCCGTACCGTTGGTTTTTTCGTTTCCGAAAATAATCCTACCACCAAGGATGATGCAGGTAATCTCTACTTTTGCTCTTGGGGATGGAATCAATTCGGGACGCCCACAGCTTCCAAAGTTTTCAGGATTCGCAGTGGGGAAAGGGACTTTGATACAGCTTGGGAATTTAATATTGAAGATGAATTTGGTAAAGATCACATAGCTCAATCCATCATCGGTTATAACGGAAAAATCTATCTACATATTTCAGCAAATGCTTATACATTCGACGAAAGCGATGATTTGAACAGCAACATTCGCATGCAATATTACGAATTGGATCCCACAGATTTATCTTATAGAGAACTCGATATTCCAAGTTCTGATCCCTCTTCACGCATGAATGTTTTTAGTGTGGTTGATGATGTGCTGCATGTATGTGTTCCCAATGCAAAGCCCGGATTATTCAATGGATTATATGCTATCGACAAGGCAGGAAACACAAGCGAAATCATGAAAATAGCTAATAAATACAGGCCGGTGCGACTTTATAAATTAGAAGATATAGAATAAAACGCTATATATTCATTATTTTTGCAAGTTGTTAAACACTGATTTCAACTCATTTTGGACTTGAACACTCACAATAAAGATATACTCATTGAAGATTATAACTATTACCTTCCGGATGAAAGGATAGCGAAATACCCTTTGTCTAAAAGGGATGAGTCTCAATTATTGATATATAAAAAAGGGGAAATTCGTCAAGATATTTTCAAAAACGCTGTGGATTATCTTCCTGAAAAGGCCTTATTAGTTTATAACAATACCAAGGTTATACATGCCCGTTTGTTGTTTCAAAAAACTACCGGCGCAACCATAGAAATCTTTTGTTTAGAACCTTTAGAGCCATCCGATTATGCTTTGTCATTAAGTGCAACAACGGCTTGTACATGGAAATGCTTGATAGGCAACCGCAAAAAATGGAAGGAAGGTTCACTGCAAAAATCCATAGCCATAGGTACGCAAACCATTATATTGAAGGCCTCCCTATTGAAATCCGAAAGAGAAAGCAATCATATCCATTTCAGTTGGGATGGAGCAGCTAATATCAGTTTTGCAGAGCTATTGACGGCAGCCGGAGAACTGCCCATTCCTCCCTATTTACATAGAAAAACAGAGGAAAGTGATAAGCAAAGCTATCAAACCATTTATTCCAAAAGGGATGGTTCAGTAGCAGCTCCGACGGCAGGACTGCATTTTACGGAAGCTGTTTTGGAGAGCTTTAACAACAAGCAAATTCAAAGAGAGGAGTTGACTTTACATATAGGCGCAGGGACATTCCAGCCGGTAAAATCAGCGAAGGTCAGCGAGCATACAATGCACACAGAATTGTTTGTAGTGGGTGTACGAACCATAGCAAACTTGCTTCAACATTTAGGCAATATCATTGCGGTAGGTACTACTACGGTTAGGACTTTAGAAAGTTTATATCAGATTGGATTACAAATCATCAACGGGAGTTGTGACAAAACAGGACATTTCAATATTGGGCAGTGGGATGCATATGTGGGAAAAACTGACATTTCGGCAGAGCGTGCACTGACAGCCATCTTGGAATACTTAAAATTACATAAGTTACAAGCAGTGCAAGCACACACGCAAATCATCATTCAGCCCGGATATGAATTCAAGATTGTAGATGCTATGTTTAC
>CAYPYZ010000033.1:0-10896 GCA_964414805.1 uncultured Paludibacter sp. | reverse complement strand
CGCAAATCATCATTCAGCCCGGATATGAATTCAAGATTGTAGATGCTATGTTTACCAATTTTCATCAGCCCAAAAGTACGCTATTGCTGTTGGTATCAGCCTTTATAGGAAAAGATTGGAAGCGCATTTACGACTATGCTTATGAGCATAAGTTCAGATTTTTAAGCTATGGCGATAGTTGTCTTTTATTAAAAGAGTAGGATTGCCTATCTTTATCGGCAGAGACTTTGAGTAGTCAAAGGCCACATTAAAAAGCTATTAAGAAATTTAAAACCATCAATATTATGCCACAAATTTGGATTATATTTATTGCTATTTCGCTTGCCAGTTATTTGGTGCAGGCAAATTTGAAATCAAAATTTGAAAAATACTCGAAGATTCCTGTTGGGGTAACCGGCAGAGAAGCAGCTGAAAAGATGTTGCGTGACAATGGCATTACGGATGTCAGGGTTATTTCTACGCCCGGCCAGCTCACCGACCATTATAATCCGGTGGACAAAACTGTGAATTTAAGCGATGGGGTATACCAATCGGCAAGCGTTGCAGCAGTAGCAGTTGCGGCACATGAATGCGGTCATGCTGTGCAGCACGCACGAGCATATGCACCTTTAAAGATGCGATCGAGCTTAGTACCGGTTGTGAGTTTTGCTTCCAAATGGATGCAATGGGTATTATTGGCAGGTATACTTTTGGTGCAAAGTTTCCCACAATTATTACTGATTGGTATCATCTTATTTGCTACCACTACCCTATTCAGTTTCGTCACTTTACCAGTAGAAATAGATGCAAGTCGCAGGGCTTTAGCATGGCTTAGCAATGCTGGCATCACCAATTACAGCACCCATGCACCTGCTCAAAGCGCCTTGAAAAGTGCCGCTTATACCTACGTAGTTGCAGCCTTGGGTTCTTTAGCCACCTTGATATATTATATCAGTATTTTTATGGGGAGTAGACGATAAAATTCCGAGACTTACCTTATTTAAAACCGAGTCTTCTTTTCCAGGCCGGGATGTTCTCGACCTGCTCGATGATGGTATCATCATTCAAGTTCTCTAAATCATCTAAATCGATGGTTTTGATAGCTTCAGATGCCTCAGTCAATACAGGTTTTTCCTTATTTTCAACAACAGGTTTAACCTCAGGTTGCTGCTGCACATTATCGTGATTATAGTAGGCTGCTTTAGTTTTTTCAACTATACTTTCTTCTTCAACAGGCTCTTCTACTTGTGTTTTCTGACTACTGATAATTGCCTCCACATCGTCATCTAAACCTACAGTCACGATACGAGAAGTGTTTGCAACTTTCGTTTGCACAGCACCTGCCGGCATACCTGGAATATCCGAAACTTGATAACCAGTTGCTATCAAAGTAATTTTTACTTGTTCCCCTAAACTTTCATCGAAAGTTGCACCCCAGATAACTTCAATATCATCGCCTACTTCTGCCATAAAAGCATTGATTTGCTTCACCTCCTCCATTTTAATTTGATGTTCTTTGGAGCAATATAAATTCAATAAGACCTTACTTGCACCTTTCACATCTGTGGTATTCAACAATGGCGAATTAAGTGCATCCGCGATGGCTTTGGTAATTCTATCTTCACCAGCTGCATAACCAGTATTCATAATAGCTACATTACCTTTATGTAAAATGGTATGTACATCTGCAAAGTCAGTATTGATATAGCCCGGAACTGTAATGATTTCAGCGATACTGCGAGCCGCATTCGTCAGCACATCATCCGCTCTCGCAAAAGCATTGGTTAATTCAAGATCAGCAAAAATTTCATGCAATCTCTCATTATTAATAACCAATAAAGCATCCACATGTTTGCTTAAAGCAATAACACCTTCCAAAGCCTGTTCGATTTTTTTATTGCCTTCAAAAGCAAAAGGAATGGTCACGATACCAACGGTAAGAATTCCTAATTCCTGTGCAACGCGTGCTACCACGGGAGAAGCGCCGGTACCGGTACCACCACCCATACCCGCAGTGATAAAAATCATCTTGGTATTATTTTGCAATACGCCTTTTATATTCTCTATAGACTCCTCGGCAGCTCGTTTGGCAACTTCTGGTTTACCGCCTGCTCCCAAACCTTCACCTAATTGAATTTTCAATGGCACGGGTGAATGTTGCAAGGCTTGGTTATCAGTATTGCAAACTACAAAAGCTACATCCCTAAAGCCTTGATTGTACATATGGTTTACAGCATTGCCACCACCACCACCAACGCCTATCACTTTAATGATAGAGTGATCGATAATAGGCAATTCAACTAATGGTAATATCTCTGTCATATTATATAATTTATTGGTTTTTATTATTGTTGAGTCTTTTGTCGTGCCTCCTGCTGAGGATCTTCTCCATCACTAAAAAACTCAAAGAAACTTTGTGTCAGTTTATTGGATATACTCTTTCTACTTTTTTTAGGCTTCTTGGGTTTCTGCGGTTCTTCTTCGACTTGACTTATCTCATCATCTTCCCTATTGCTTGCCATAAAAAGAATACCTACTAATTGTGAAAATTTTGAATCGTGGTATTTAGATGGGGTATCATCACTCAATTTATCATGATGTTCGCCTATACGCACTTCCATATCAAGGTAATTAGCAATATAATAGCTCATACCTTCCATCTTAGCAGCACCTCCCGAAAGAATTATCCCATAAGGGATTTCATCTGTATATCTTGCTAAAGCTTGCTTAATAGGATAAAAAATCTCATCTAATCTGGCTTCGATAATCATTGCCAACATAGATCTCTTAATGGGAATTTTATCTACTGAAGCATCCAATGCCGGCACCGTAATTTGTATATCCTCATCTAATAAAGCCTGCGAAGCCACACCAAATCTCTGTTTAAGTTTTTCAGCATGCTCATATGCAATACCTATTTCTTCAATATCTTTCGTGATATTACCGCCCCCAAAGGGAATAGTCAACAAATATTGAATAAGATCTCCTTTGTAGATAGCCAAAGTAGTGGTGGTATCCCCCATATTGATAAACGCACAACCCTCCTCCCGTTCTTCTTCCTCTGAAACCGCAAAAGCTATAGCATCCGGAAGCAAAAATAAATCTTTGGTCTTATATTCTGAAATACGTTCCATGCACTTTTGGAAATTTTCATGAATACGGGCATCGGCAACTACCAAATGATAGTTAATAAAAATATCGTTGGCAGTCATGCCCTCCGGATCTTCAATCTTACGACCATTTACCTCATAACTTACAGGGATATCGGCATATACTAACTTACCATCCGTATTATAGGAACTCCATACCTCTTGCGATAATTCTTCCAATAATTTAGCTGTGATTTCCTGTTTTCCACGAAATGTCTTCTTAATATTCGCAGGCACAATAGTCATGGATTTCCCACCAACAGCTATAGAAAACCTACTGACAGGATCATGACTTAATTTAGCACTATTCATCAATCTTTTCATCACGGTAGTTACATTAAATGCCGTCCCCGTTGGGTAACCGATAATGCCATGTTTGATTGCATCTGCCTTATGAAATTCATCTGAAAGTATGCGTAGCAATCCATTATCTAAAACCTCTGCTGCAACTACTTTCAGACCGGTTGACGCAAAGTCTAATGCCACTAATTTTCTTGTATTTTTTCTTACACTCATTTTCTACAATTTTGCCCTGTTCTGATTTCCAAATTTCTAAACATATACAAGTCAATATTTGACCGCTACTATCTGATTTTCAAACCTTAAATCCAAACGTTTATACCTATTCCAACCTATGGTATTAAAGGCTTGACTGTACAACAAATAAACTCTTTCTAATTTTTCTTCATAGGCATCTATATCGCCCAATAGAATAGTGCTATTGCCTATGCGTGGCACCAATTCAATTTGCTTATTACTATGCACATGTATTTGTGCAATTTGTGCATTCCAAAAAGGATGTTTTTCCAAAAAACTGATAAAATCAAAAATTTCATTTAATGCCATGGTTTTGGTAATCCTACCCGAAACCACCGGCACATAAGCAGCACCTTGTATAGGCACAGGCATCATCGCTTTTTCATCATCAACATAGTAACTCTCCGCTGCTGACACCAAAAATTTAGGTTCCCTTAATGTAATTTTCAGGAAAACCTTTCCGGAAGGTGTATAATAACAAATCGCTTGTTTTACATAAAAATTATCCATCAATTTATGTTCGATCTGCTCCAATTTCAATTGCGCTACGGCTCTGCCAATAGGATGCAAACCTTCATTAGTCAAAATTTCATGAACATTTTCCTCTTGCAACAAAGGGATACTGCCTTGTATCTCTATCTGTATCTCCTTACACATCAAGTCCGAATCAATCTCTGAGAAGGAAGTCAACCCAAAAATCACATAAGTCACCACGGCCAAGAGACCGATGGCAAGTATGATATTTCTGAATATTTTCACTCCTCTTTTCATATCTTATTCCTCAATTGTTTTAAGTTTTTTACATAAAGTTTCTTTGATGGCAGGCACTAAAGCTTCAATATCGCCGGCACCAAAACTAATAACTACTTCAAAATCATTACGCCCTTCCAAGTATTCGATAAGATCTGCCTTAGAGCAATAATGTTTAGCTTGCAAGGACATTTTATTCAATAATAAATGGGCATCAACCCCTGCTATTGGTAATTCCCTTGCAGGATAAATATCCGTCAAGATCAGCTCGTCTAAACCCGATAAAACCTCTGCAAACTCATCTGCAAAATCCCTCGTTCGGGTGTACAAATGGGGCTGAAAAATACCCGTTATCTTCTTATCCGGATAGATGGCCTTGATGGAAGCGATGCTGACTTCCAACTCATTGGGGTGGTGCGCATAATCATCTATATAAACCAATGAATCAGTACGACATAAGAAATTAAATCTTCTATAAATACCGGAGAAAGAAGCGATGCCTGCACGCAATTCCTCAGCTTTTACGCCACTTAACCAAGCCAATGCCATGGCTGCCACGCTATTCTCCACATTGATTTTTACAGGAATGGACAATTTTACATCTGTAATAATTTCCGTAGGTGTGCAAAAATCGAAAATAATTTCTTGCGGATTCACCCTAATTCTATCCGCATGAAAATCACCACCTTCATCCATAGAATAGCTATACAACTTCACACCTTTTTGAAGTTGGGGATTCAGTTCTACACCTTTCTTGACTATCAATGCGCCTCCGGTTGTAACCAAAGATGCAAAATGCTCGAAGCCCTCTTTAAAAGCTTCCGGTGTTTTGTAGATATCTAAATGATCAGCATCAGCGGAAGTAATGACCGCCATATACGGATTCAAATGATGGAAAGATCTATCATATTCATCAGCCTCTATCACAACGAAATTACTCTCTTTGGAAACCAATAAATTGGTATTATAATTATTGGAAATACCACCTAAAAAAGCACTACAATCTATATGTGATTGCTTTAACAAATGTGCAGTAATGGTGGAAGTAGTCGTTTTTCCATGTGTTCCGGCAATACAAACAGCCTTTTTCTGACGGGTAATTTCTCCTAAAATTTCCGCTCTTTTCATCATGGTAAAACCATTCTTCTGAAAATATATTAATTGCGGATGATCAGCAGGTACGGCGGGTGTAAGGATGACTAAAGTTTTATTGGCATCCACAAACTCCTTAGGAATATGCGATTCATGTTCGTCAAACGACACAGCTATACCCTCGTTCTGCAAGTTTTGCGTAAGCTTGGTAGGCATCCTGTCATAGCCTGCCACATCAAAACCCAATTGCTTGTAATAGCGGGCAATAGCGCTCATGCCTATACCGCCTATACCTAAAAAATAATATTTTGTAAATTGATGATGCATATAAAATTAGATATGCTTTTAATTAATAATCCGCTCAATCTCAGCCACTATTCTTTCAGCAGCATTTTTTTCAGCTAATTGATATATATTTTGACTTAATGTAGTCAACTTATCATTGTCGTTCAACAGGCCTAAGGTCATGGGAATCAATTGCTCAACCGCATCCACATCTTTTACCATCACCGCAGCATCTCTTTTCACCAATGCCATAGCGTTTTTAGTCTGATGATCTTCTGCCACATTAGGAGAAGGCACTAATATAGCCGGTTTCGACAATAAGCACAATTCCGAAATAGAACTGGCTCCTGCCCGAGAAATGACTATATCTGCAATGGCATAAGCATAATCCATACGCGATACAAAGGTAGTAATCACCAATTTATCACTTTGAATGGTAGCACGCAGTTTATCAGCTTCTTCTATATAGTACCTGCCGGTCTGCCATATCACTTGTACTCCCGCATCTATCAAGGTCTGTAAATGCTTATGCACACTCTGATTAATAGTTCGAGCACCCAAACTTCCCCCCACTATCAATATGGTTTTATAGGTAGGTTTCAATTTGAAATAGTCGTAAGCCGCTTGTGCCTTAGCTTCAACTTCAAACAAATCTTGCCTTACGGGATTACCGGTTTTGACAATTTTATCTTTAGGGAAAAACCTTTCCATTTCATCATAAGCCACACAAATACAGGCTGCTTTTTTTGCCAACAACTTATTGGTAACGCCCGCATAGGAGTTTTGTTCTTGAATCAAAGTAGGTATTCCGAAAGCGGAAGCAGCCCTTAATACAGGAGCGCTGGCATAACCACCCACACCTATAGCTATATCCGGTTTAAACGCACGAATAATGTTTTTCGCCATACGCAAGCTCTTCCATAAATCAAGCAGCACCTTGATGTTTTTCAGTAAATTTTTTCTATCAAAACCCTTTACCGGAAGGCCTTTAATGGCATAACCCGCAGCCGGCACACGCTCCATTTCCATGCGGTTATCAGCACCAACGAATAGGAAATCAGCTGAGGGATATTGCTTTTTCAAAGCATTCGCAATGCTGATAGCCGGGAAGATATGTCCCCCCGTACCACCCCCACTAATAATAAATTTGTAGGCTGTATGTTTATCTGTTTTATTCATCATCGTCATCAATTAAATCAATGGCTACTAAATCTTCTTCATCCATAAAAGGTTTGATAGTTTCATTCTTGATTTGTCGTGTAACTCCCAAGATAATCCCAAAATAAATACTGGTAATCACTATGGATGTACCACCTCTACTTACCAATGGCATGGGCTGTCCCGTTACCGGAATCAAACCACTTGAAACAGCCATATTCACGAAAGCTTGAAAGACTATCATCAAGGTCAGTCCTATCACCACAATAGCAGGGAAGATAGTCTTACTTTTAGTGGCTATACGTCCTGCCCTAAACAGCAAAGCCATATAAATCAGGATAAGCGCCAAACCACCTACCAAGCCTGTTTCTTCAACAATAATGGCATAAATAAAATCCGAATAGGCCTGGTCTAAGTAATCGCGTTGTACGCTATTGCCGGGCATCAGACCAAAAAATCCACCTCTGGCAATCGCTATTTTAGCATTTTGTTCTTGACGATTTTCATCTCGAATAACAAATTTATTTTCTGCTGTTTTTCCATCTTTAAACTTCCGTAAAACGCGATTTTCAACAGTCTCATAACGTTTTAATAGCGAAGGCACTTTATCTTTAGGGAGCATTTTATATACCCCAAAACTTATAACTACAAAGGCTACAATACCACCGGTGAGCATGAGGATTTTTCTTGAAGATAGTTTACCTATCACCATCATACACCAAATAACGGCAAATAGCAGTGCTGCTGTGGAGAAGTTTTCTCCTATTATCAACAGACAAACAACGGCTGTCAGTATCACCAAATATCTAAAATATTTATGTTCATTGATTTTATTGTAATTATACCTTGCAATCAGGTCGGCCGAGACAATAATCAAAGACAATTTCCCTAATTCTGAAGGTTGAAATTGTACTCCTGCAATATGAAACCAGCGTGCTGCATGGTTGGTGGTCACGCCCATAAATAAGACTAAAACCAACAGCACCAAGGATATTCCCATCAATACATAGCCTAAAAATCTTATCCAAGTAGCAGGTAATAAATGAGTGACAAATGCGATGCTTACACCAATTGCTAAAAAAACCACATGTCTTAAAATAGGTGCCGTATGATTGGCAGCCCGAAAAGCGAGCATGCTGGTGGCGCTAAACATCTCCACTGCTGAAATCAAGCATAGCAGGATAAACAGCACCCATATGGTGGTGTCGCTTCCTTTGGAGTATTTTTTTATAGTCGAAATCATGATTGCTAAATAAAAGTTTTAAAAACTATGAGCTATAATGCCCTCACATACTGTTTAAATTGTCTGCCCCTATCTTCATAGTTTTCAAACAAATCAAAACTTGCACAAGCCGGTGAAAGTAATACCGTATCTCCCTGATGTGCCAATTCATAAGCTTGTTTTACAGCCTCTTCCATACTATTAGTTTCCACGATTTGCTTACCGCTTCCTGCAAAGAAAGCCTGCAAATTACTATTATCTTTCCCTAAAAAAATCAATGCCCTAACCTTATCTCTTACAAGATTTTCAATTTCATGATAATCATTTCCTTTATCAGTCCCACCAAGTATCAGCACCACAGGCTTTTCCACACTTTGTAGTGCATACCAGCACGAATTGACATTAGTAGCTTTAGAGTCGTTGATAAATCGTACATTCCTCACTGTTGCCACATATTCCAATCTATGCTCTACCCCTTTAAAATCAAGTAAAGACTTTTTAATATGTTCTTTTTTCACACCTACAACCGCAGCAGCCAAACCGGCAGCCAACGAATTGTATTGATTATGTATTCCTTTGATTTTAAGATCTTCTGTTGACATCATCATATCTATATTGTTAATGATTATTTGATTATTGAGGGTGTAAGCCTTGGTATCAGCTTGTTGATTAAGTGCAAAAGGATAAGTAGTTGCTGCAACATTAAACGCCTCCAATGCCTTTTGTATAACCGGATCATCTTTCCAAAAAATAAAAGCATCATCTGTAGTCTGATTTTGCAAAATGCGCAATTTAGCCTTTATGTAATTTTGGAAATGATTTTCATACCTGTCTAAATGATCGGGTGTGATATTTAATAAAACTGCTATATCTACTTTAAATTCAAACATATAATCTAACTGAAAACTACTCAATTCCACTACATAATATTCATGTGGCGCAGTGGCTACTTGCAAAGCCAAACTATGTCCTATATTCCCGGCCAAACCCACATCTAATCCAGCATGTTTCAAGATATGATAAATCAATGTGGTGGTAGTAGTTTTGCCATTACTGCCGGTAATGCAAATCATTTTAGCATGGGTATATCTGCCAGCAAACTCAATTTCAGCTATGATAGAGATGCCTGCTTGTTTCGCTTTCAAAATGATAGGAGCAGTATCCGGTATGCCCGGACTGATGATAATTTCATCGGCATCCAATATCAAAGTATCTGTATGTTTACCCTCTTCCCAAGCAATATCATATTGTTGAAGCACGGCTTTATAGGAAGGTTTTATAGCTGAAAAATCAGACACAAACACCTCCAAACCTTTGGTTTTAGCGAGAACAGCCGCTCCTGCTCCACTTTCACCTGCTCCTAATATGACTACTTTTTTGGGTTTCAATTTATTTATGTTATTAATATATTATCACACTTTTTTCTTCTTTCTGCGCAATGTATACCAAGGTGTTTCAGAGGTGTTCAAATGCAAGGCGCTGAGATTGAGGATGAGGGAGCGTACTGAAGTACGTGACCGAATCCGAACATCGAAAGCAACGCAGCAGTTGGTCGCCTCTGAAACACCGTTTACCGGATTTTTAATGTTATTATCGTCAGCACCGCCAATATCACCCCAATCAACCAAAACCTAATCACAATTTTAGATTCTGGCAATGGATTTTTGGGTCGCTGAAATACTGCAGGGATGCTCCCATCTCCCACTTTCTGAAAATGATGATGCAGGGGTGCCATTTTAAACACCCGTTTGCCTTCACCATATTTCTTTTTTGTATATTTAAAATAGGTCACTTGCATAATGACCGATAAACTTTCAACTAAGAAAACACCGCATAAAATCGGTATCAATAATTCCTTACGGATAGCAATAGCAAAAACTGCGATGATACCGCCTATGGTCAGACTACCTGTATCACCCATAAATACTTGTGCCGGAAAAGAATTATACCAAAGGAAACCTATGGTGGCGCCTATAAACGAACCTGCAAAAACTAACATTTCTCCGGAGCCCGGTATATACATGATATTCAGATAACCGGCATAATTCACGTTACCCGATACATAGGCCAATATCCCCAAAGTGACCCCCATAATAGCCGATGAGCCTGTCGCTAAACCATCCAAACCATCGGTTAAATTAGCGCCATTGGAAACGGCAGTTACAATAAATATCACAACCAAGATAAACAATATCCAGCCGTAAGTTTGTGCATTTCTACCTGCGGATTTGAATACCAAAGCATAATCTAAATTATTATTCTTGAAAAATGGAATGGTGGATTTAGTGGACTTAACATTCTGGGTTTGATAAGTTACTTCTTCAACCCTATTGTCTTCGCCCTTAATTTCAGAATTTTCACGTATAACTACATCTGGACTTAACATCATTATCAGACCGACTATCAAGCCTAAACTGACTTGTCCAACTATTTTAAATTTCCCTTGCAGTCCCGCTTTATTCTTTTTAAACACCTTGATATAGTCATCTAAAAACCCGATAAGCCCTAACCAAACGGTGGTAACTAGCATCAAAATAATATAAATATTGGTCAGGTCAGCCATCAATAAAGTCGGAACTAATATAGCCAAAATGATAATTACGCCACCCATGGTAGGGGTTCCTTTTTTGGATAATTGTCCCTCCAAACCCAAATCCCTAATCACCTCCCCTATTTGCTTTTTTTGCAAAAAATCAATGATGCGCTTACCAAATATCGTGGCAG
>CAYPYZ010000032.1:0-14297 GCA_964414805.1 uncultured Paludibacter sp. | reverse complement strand
TCCTTATCTAATTTTTTAAATTGATGCTTATTGTCTTGTCACAATGTATCAAAGATCGTCTGTTTAATTATCCGTTTTTCTTTCAAAACGGACTGCAAAAATAGTAGGTTTTTTTATATCCACAAAATAATATTGAAAAATAATTTCTAAAAAAATACTATAATTCCATTATAGCTTTGATAATGGCATAGTTAGAGTGAAAAGTTTTTTTCAAAAATTTTTCGGAGCTGATGCTTTATTTCATTAATATCCTGTTTTAACCCCAATTCAAGCTCCATTGAACTCACAGATTTGTCCGTAAAACCACATGGATTGATATAATTAAAGTAATTCATATCCGTATTGATGTTTAAAGCAAAACCATGCATGGTAACATAACGTGAACTTCTAACACCTATAGCACAGATTTTACGGGCATTCGGACCATCAGCATCTATCCAAACACCGGTAGCACCTTCCATAATAGTAGACTCTATACCATATAAAGATAAAAGCTCAATGATACACTGCTCCATTTTATGGATATAATCTTTTAAACCTATATGGAAATTCTCTAAGTCAAATATCGGGTAACCTACCAACTGGCCAGGACCATGATAAGTAATATCACCACCTCTATTGGTTTTGACAAATTCTGCATGATTGGCTTGAAGCTGTATATAGTCTATAAGTAAATTGTGCTCATCACCACTTTTACCTAAGGTATACACATGTGGATGCTCACAAAAAATCAAATAATTTTCAGTAGGCTCTGCAAGATGCTTTTGCGAAAGCGTATGGGCAAACATAGTCTCCTGTTTTTCCCAAGCTTGATTGTAAGCTATCAAACCCCAATCTATATAATGAATCTGTTTACGCATGTTTTACTTTTCCACGACTTAATGAAGCTAATACACCTAAGGCGCATAAGACGGCAAATATAATAAAAATTATCCGCATGCTATCTCCTAATTGTAAATGCTCGGAAGAAGTAATTTTTACTCTGCCTATAAAGATAGCAAAAACCAACATGGCTATCCCCATACTAAACATTTGTCCGGTTAAGCGCATAGTTCCCAAAACGGAGGATGCGAATACCCTATTTTTGGAAAAAAGTTGGATATCCAACAATGGATAAGATATACGCACCTGCCAAAAATAGAACAAAACCAATCCTAATACAGATGCGATAATCAAGCCGGCGCCCTGATATCCCGGTAAGGAACTCATGCCTGAAATTAAGGCTATTAAGGAAATTGATAATATTAAGCTTCCGAAAATATCGAATTTCTCCCCTTTTGCCTCTGCCCATTCACCTTTTAATAAAGTGAATACCAAGCTTATCAATAATATTCCCAAAGGAATATTAAGCCAAAATATACTTTGCCAACCTATATGTTTTGTCAAGATACCTCCAAGAAAAGGCCCTAAGGAAAGTCCTAAATAAGTAGATGTAACAGCGATACCAAAGGCTTTACCTCTTTCTCCTGGGGGATAAACTGAACTTAGAATCGCCGTCCCCGTGCTAAACATCAGTGCACTACCTATGCCTTGCAGCACGCGAAACACAATTAAGGAATTGACCGAAAACGATAAAGCACAGAGAGCTGAGCTTATGGTATACAATATTATACCTATGGTGAATAGTTTTTTTCTTCCGAAAATATCTGCTAATCTTCCAAAAGGAACTAAGAACACTGCCGCAGCCAATATATAAGAAGTAGCTATCCAACCCAACATCACAGCATCCATTGGAAAAGAATGTTCGATATCGGGTAAGGCTACATTGATAGAGGAGCTCATGAAAGGGCTCAGGAACGAACTTACAGCGGCAATAATTAAAGCTGCAAGTTTGAGTTGTTTTTTTTCTTTATTATCAGACTGTGGAAGTGTTTTTTGCATATTATTCGTAAGCACCCATCTTAAGCATATTCACCTCTTTTTCCGTAAGGAAACGATACTTGCCACGAGGTAAATTTTTCTTAGTCAGACCAGCAAAGAAAACACGGTCTAAGCGCACTACTTTATATCCTAAATTTTCAAATATCCTTCTGATAACACGGTTTTGGCCGGAATGGATTTCTATACCTATATGTCTGAAATCATCATCTCTAATGAAGTTTAGTTCATCGGCAACCACTTTTTCATCGTCCAACATCACACCTGATAATACCGCTTCAAAATCGGGAATCTCTAAAGGTTTATCCAATACGACATGATAGATTTTCTTTTTCTCATATCTCGGATGGGTAAGTTTAGTGGCCAGTTCACCATCATTGGTAAGCAATAATACACCGGTGGTGTTTTTATCCAATCTACCAACCGGATAAATTCTTTCGCTGCAGGCATTCTTAACTACGTCAAGGACAGTTCTTCTATCAAGATTATCTTCAACAGTAGTGACAGTATCCTTGGGTTTATTCAGCAGAATATAGACTTTCTTTTCCAATTGAACGGGTTGATTTTTAAATAACACGTTATCAGTAGGCAATACTTTAGCGCCCATTTCTGTAATCACCTCACCATTCACTGTAATCAGTCCGGCTGAGATAAAATCATCAGCTTCCCTTCTTGAACAGATACCTGCATTAGAAAGGTATTTATTCAAACGAATAGGTTTAGTTGGATCGACATCATCTCTTCTGTACTCAAACTGCTTCTTTTTGCTATATTTAGCATTAGGGTTATAGTCGGAAGTACGAATCCTTGGACGGCGTTTTCTATCATCAGATTGATTGCCGTAACTATTTGGTCTTTGCGGTCTGTCATACTTTGAACCACCTTGATATGAGTCACTTGAGCTTACGGGCTTTCTAACAGAGATTCTTTGGCGACCAGAAGTTGATTTTCTGGCAGGCCTACCTTCTTGATTAGATGTCCTATATGTACGTTCTGTAGAATAATCAGAATTTGGGTTAGGTTTACGTAAACTTAGCTTCTTTCCATTATTAGGTTTATCAAATTTTTCACCGTCTCGGCTGGCATTGTTCCCATATTTTTTAGGAAATCCTTGCCCATTTTCATTATAAGTCATTGTGTTAACTAAATTAAAGGGTACACATTTTTACGCTGCAAATATCGTAAATATTCTTGAGAAACACACTATTTTAACTATTTAAAATTTCAGAACTTTTGTTTAAATTTCTGCAAACTGCTTCAGCAGTCTTCCAATTACATTGAAAAGAATTCAATTTGCAAGTATTACTTTTAATATTAAATCTTTTTTATACCTTTGTCATGTGATACAATTTGCTGCACATATAGAAAAACTTTTAACTGCCCACGATCATGTGATTGTGCCTGGTTTAGGTGGGTTTGTTGTCCAAAACCAAGCTGCACAAGTGAAGGACAATTATATTATTCCGCCACATGCAGTCATTAGTTTTAACCCATTGATGAAGCATCATGATGGTTTATTAGCCATAGAAATCTCTCGTGCAAATAACATCACCTACAGGCAAGCCACTGCGCTTATTGATAGCCATGTACAAGCATTGATGGATAGTTTGCAAGCAGGTAGGAGTGTTTATTTAGGCCGTATTGGCATACTTTCTCGAAGTGCACAAGCTAATATTCAATTTAGGGCTTTAGAACTTCCGGCATTTCTCCCTCAAAATCTGGGACTTATTCCTGTTTCTTTACTGCCGCAACAACTTGATCAGGTTAATGAAAAGAAAGATTATGTCATTCAAATCTCAACTAAAGGTTTGATGCGCTATGTAGCCATTTTCATCACTTTTATGGCACTTCTTATTTCTCCGGAAGTCAATCAGACAACAGAAATGCAGACTGCTGCTATTGCCAATTTAGCACATATTAATCTGCCGGAAGTCACTATTTCACCATCTATGTCAGATCATGGCATGTCGTATCAAATTTCAAATTCTGAAGCCACAATCAACTATAAAATTATCATAGGTGTATTTCAATCAGCAGTCAATGCTACACAATTTTTCACTGAAATTCAAAGTGGAAAATATGGAGATTACCCAAGTTCTGAAATGTTTATCAGTAAAAATCGCATACATATTTCTTTAGAGAGTTTTCATGATATCAGTACTGCCGTAAATGAGATGTCCTTTCTACGCTCCTCTATACCTACTTTCGCGGACGCTTGGGTAATGCGAACTTCCTCAAATTCTGAAGAATAAATTCTTTTTCCTTATTGTTGTTTTAATAATTATAACTATCTTTGCACCCGCCTTTCGAGAAAAGGCAAATAGGTATAACATTTAATTAATATTACAAATGCCAGCAAAAATCAGATTACAACGACGTGGCCGTAAGGGATATGCTTATTATCATATCATTATCGCCGATAGTCGTGCACCACGAGATGGTAAATTTATCGAGAAAATTGGATCTTATAATCCAAACACGCAACCTTCAACTGTAGAATTGCAGTTTGACCGTGCCATGTATTGGCTTAGTGTAGGAGCACAACCAACTGACACTGTTAGGAATATACTTTCTGCACAGGGTGTATTATTGAAAAAGCACTTATTAGAAGGTGTTAAAAAAGGAGCTTTTGATGAAGCAGAAGCTGAAAAACGTTTTGAAGCTTGGAAAGCTGATAAAACCAATAAATTGAACAAGACAAAAGAGCAAATAGCTGCTGAGAAATCAGCATTAGCTAAAGAGCGTTTAGCCGCTGAAAAGGCTGTATTGAAAGCGAAAGCTGATCTTATAGCAAAAGAGGCTGCTGAAGCACAAGCTGCTATAGATGCTGAGAAAGCTGAAAAAGCTGCTGCTAAAGCCGCAGAAGAAGCCGCTGAAGAAGCTGTTCAAGAAGAGGTAGTAGCAGAAGCTGTTGTTGAAGAACCTGCAAAGGAAGCCCCAACGAACGAGCCTGTTGCTGAAGAACCTGCAAAGGAAGAAGCTACAAAGGAAGAAGCTACAAAGGAAACGCCTGCTGAGGAACCAGCAAACGAATAAGCGTTTATCTTATATAAGCATATAGAATACGAGTCTTGGTGATGATACCAAGACTCGTATTTTTTATCCCCACCTTTACCCTATCCTCAATGTTTCCTATATATTTCGTATGTCTTTCAGTCGAAATAATGCACTATATACCTACATGTCTATCAATACTAAAATTTAAAAACACTGGAATTTTGTCATAAAAACAGTAGCATTAAGGTGTATTTTTATAAAATTTCAGACATTATGACTGACATTTAGTGCTGGTTAATATTTTGTGTATTCGGGGTCGATTTAAAATAGAACTCAAAAATGATGAATCATATGCAAAATAATACTAACCAACAAGAAAAGGCATTGAGTAAATATGCCGTGAATTTGAATGATCGTGCTAAAGCCGGTAAATTAGACCCGGTGATTGGTCGCGATGATGAGATACGCCGTCTATTACAAATTTTAAGTAGGCGTACGAAAAATAATCCTATTTTAATTGGGGAACCCGGCACTGGTAAGACCGCTATTGCAGAGGGTTTAGCACATAGAATTATACGTGGTGATGTGCCAGAAAATCTAAAGAGCAAACAATTGTTCTCTTTGGACATGGGTGCTTTGATAGCCGGAGCTATGTATAAAGGTGAGTTTGAGGAACGTCTGAAATCTGTTGTGAATGAAGTGATTGCAGCCGATGGTGAAATCATTTTATTCATAGATGAAATACACACTTTAATAGGTGCGGGAAAAAGTGAAGGAGCAATGGATGCTGCCAATATCTTAAAACCTGCATTGGCAAGAGGTGAATTGCGCGCTATTGGGGCAACTACTTTAAATGAGTACCAAAAATATTTTGAAAAGGACAAGGCATTGGAACGTCGTTTCCAGATAGTGATGGTGGAAGAGCCGGATGTGCAAAGTACCATTTCTATTTTAAGAGGTTTGAAAGAGCGTTATGAAAATCATCATAAAGTTAGGATAAAAGATGATGCCATTATCGCATCCGTTGAGCTATCCAATCGTTATATTACTGATAGATTTTTGCCGGATAAGGCGATAGATTTGATGGATGAAGCTGCTGCTAAATTACGTTTAGAGGTGGATTCCGTACCAGAAGAATTGGACGTTATCGAAAGAAATATCAAGCAATTGGAGATTGAAAGAGAGGCTATAAAAAGAGAGGATGACAAAAGGAAATTGGCACAGCTTGAAGAAGATATCAAACAGTTGAAATCTGAGGGTGATGTCATTCGTGAAAAATGGTCATCCGAGAAAGCCTTGATTGATAATATACAGCAGACAAAAATTGAGATTGAGAAATTGAAGTTTGAAGCTGATAAGGCTGAGCGTGAGGGTGATTATGGAAAAGTTGCAGAAATTCGGTATGGAAAAATTAAGCAATACGAAAGCAATATAGAGAGTTATCAAATTGCTTTAGCTGAACTTCAGGGCGGTAGTGCATTGATTAAAGAAGATGTTGATGCAGATGATATTGCGGATGTGGTGAGTAGGTGGACAGGCATTCCCATCAGTAAAATGTTGCAAAGCGAACGTGATAAACTGCTTTATTTAGAGGATGAATTGCATAAGCGGGTGATTGGTCAAGAAGAAGCCATAGCTGCTGTGGCAGATGCTGTTAGGAGAAGTCGTGCCGGTTTACAGGACCCGAAACGTCCGATAGGCTCCTTCATTTTTTTAGGCACTACGGGTGTTGGTAAAACCGAATTAGCTAAAGCATTGGCTGAATATTTATTTGATGACGAACATATGATGACTCGTATTGATATGAGTGAGTATCAGGAGAAATTTTCAGTCACCCGTCTGATTGGCTCCCCTCCGGGCTATGTAGGTTATGATGAAGGTGGACAATTAACCGAGGCTATCAGGCGCAAACCCTATTCAGTAGTGCTTTTTGACGAAATTGAAAAAGCTCATCCCGATGTGTTTAATGTTTTATTGCAAGTTTTGGATGATGGTCGTTTGACTGATAATAAAGGTCGTATTGTCAATTTCAAAAACACCATTATCATCATGACTTCCAATATAGGTTCTTCTTTGATAAGGGAAAATTACGAGAAAATGACGGCTGAAAATCATGATTTCTTATTGGAACAAACTAAAAATCAGATATTCAATTTATTAAAACAAACTATTCGTCCGGAATTTCTAAACAGAATAGACGAATTAATCATGTTTACACCTTTGAATCAAGAGGAAATAGCTGCGATAGTCAAATTGCAATTATCTCATGTACAAGATTTATTGGCTTCCAACAATATCAATATATCATTTGAAAAAGATGCTTTAGACCTATTGGCTAAGGAGGGCTTTGACCCTCAATTCGGGGCACGACCGGTAAAGCGTGCTATTCAAAGGCTGCTTTTAAATGATTTGTCGAAAGCCATACTATCCGGCAATATTCAGCAGGATAGTATGGTTAATGTGAAGACAGATGGGAAGGGAAATATTGATTATAAAGTATCTACAATCAAGTAGTCATACCGCCACAAACATTGATTACCTGACCACTTACGTAGGAGGATAAATCTGAAGCGAGGAAAAGTGTGACTTTAGCCACTTCTTCGGGTAGACCGCCACGACGTAAAGGTATGATTTGCGTCCATTGTGCGCGTTGTTCTTCTGTCAAAACTTCGGTCATTTCTGTTTCGATAAAGCCCGGAGCGATGGCATTGGCGCGTATATTTCTGGGGCCTAATTCTTTAGCAACAGATTTAGCCAATCCTATCATACCTGCTTTGGAGGCAGCATAGTTAGCTTGTCCCGCATTCCCTGCAACACCTACTACAGAACTCATATTAATAATAGAACCTGTACGTTGACGCATCATGATGGGGGTACAAGCTTGGATAAAATTGAAAGCAGATTTCAGATTTACATTGATAACTGCATCCCATTGTAACTCACTCATACGCATGATAAGACCATCTTTGGTGATACCCGCATTATTGACAAGTATATCTATACGTCCAAATTCTTGATGGATTTCCTTAACTACTGCTTGGGTTTCATCAAACAATGCTGCATTGGAAGCATAAGCTTTCACTTTCACCCCTAAGGCTCCAATTTCTTTCTCTGTATTCAATGCATTTTCATCTATATGTAGATCTGTAAATGCAATAGCAGCACCTTCGCTGGCTAATTTCAAGGCGATTGCTTTACCAATGCCACGAGCTGCACCCGTTACGATAGCTACTTTTCCTTCTAATAGTTTCATAAGCGTAATTTATTGTTCAATTATATTTTTTCACTCATCATGGAAAGTAAAAATTCTGCATTATTTTCTGTTCTTTCCATTCTATCTTTCATAAATTCCATGGCTTCAACAGGGTTCATATCAGCCAAATACCTGCGTAATATCCACATACGGTTTAAGGTATCGTTATCTAATAATAGATCGTCTCTACGCGTACTGGAAGCCATAATATCAACAGCCGGGAATACTCTTTTGTTCGATAATCTTCTATCCAATTGAAGTTCCATATTACCGGTTCCTTTAAATTCCTCAAAAATCACATCGTCCATTTTAGAACCTGTTTCTGTAAGAGCAGTAGCAATAATGGTCAAACTACCACCATTTTCAATATTCCGTGCAGCTCCAAAAAAACGTTTAGGTTTATGCAGCGCATTGGCATCCACCCCACCGGTCAATATCTTGCCGGAAGCGGGTGCAGCAGTATTATATGCACGTGCCAAACGAGTTATAGAATCTAATAAAATCACTACATCATGACCACATTCCACTAATCTCTTAGCTTTTTCATGCACCATAGCTGCCACGCGAACATGTCTTTCAGCAGGCTCATCAAAAGTAGAAGAAACAACCTCTGCATTTACGCTTCTCGCCATATCGGTCACCTCTTCGGGACGTTCATCTATCAACAAAACAATCATGAAAACCTCTGGGTGATTCGTTGCAATGGCATTGGCTATTTCCTTTAATAAGACAGTTTTACCAGTCTTAGGCTGTGCTACAATCAAACCTCTTTGTCCTTTACCAATAGGCGAAAATAAATCTACCATACGAACTGACAAAGGATCGTTTTTGCCGGTGCAAAGTGTAAATTTCTCATCCGGAAATAAAGGAGTGAGATGCTCAAAAGGTACACGATCACGTACAAACTCTGGCGAGCGACCATTAATACTACTTACGCGAATAAGTGGAAAATACTTTTCACCTTCTTTTGGAGGGCGGATAGTTCCTGTAACAGTATCACCAGATTTCAGTCCAAAAAGTTTAATTTGAGATTGGGAAACATAGATATCATCAGGCGAAGACAGGTAGTTATAATCCGCAGAACGTAAAAACCCATAGCCATCAGCAACCACATCTAAGGTTCCTGTACCTTCTAATATCCCATCAAAATCATAGGGTTTTTCTTTCCTTTCTATGATAAATTTTGGACGGTTATTATTTTGGTGATGTTCGTGACGTCTTTGACCATTGGATTGACGAGATTGCTCTTCAGTTGTGGGATTTTCTTCTGTAGCTACTACAGTTTCTTTAGTTTCCACCACCTTTTCTACATCAGTTTTTGAAGGTTCTTGCTCTGGTTTCTCTTCTTTTACTGTAGCCTTAGCCGCTTTAGCAGCCGCAGCTTTTGGAGTAGCTGCTTTTTTTGCAGGTTCTTTTGTTGTTTTCTCTTCCTCAGCATCTGTTTTCTTCGCTACAGCAGTAGTGCTTGCTTTTTTTGTAGTTTTAGGTTTTACCGCTTTTTCAACGGTTGGCGTATCAACATCAGCTGCTTTAGCCTCAGTATCAGCTTTTTTAGTAGGTTTCTTAGCGGGTTTCTTTTCCGGTTTTGCTAGCTCCTCCGTCTTAGCTTTCTCTTGCTTAGCTTTAGTTGTTTTAGTATCCTCTGTGGTTTCAGTTTTCTTAACAGCCACCCGTGCACGTTTGGTTTTAGCAGGTGCTTTTTTCTCTTTGTCAACTTTCAATTGTGCATTAACAACAGCCTGCTTGTCAAGGATTTCATAAACTAATTCTTGTTGGGAAGTGGAGTTTAGGACTTTGATGTCCATGTCTTCCGCAATCTTTCTTAACTCGGCTATATCTTTAGATTCGAGTTGGGTAAGGTTATAATTACTCATAAATTTTTTGTAAATCACTTATCCATGGTTTTAATTTGGACTAAGTGTTAAATATAATAATGTTATATAATGTATAAATATCGGTTAGTATCAAGCAGAAATGCTTTTAAAAAGAATAGAAATACGGTGCAAAGATAAGTTGTTTATTCATCAATTGCAAATTTTCATTAAGTTTTTTCTAAATTTCTACAATTTAAAAAACATAGCTAACCCATTAGTATCTAATGCAAATCGTAAATTTACCTTTTGCATGGTATGCAAAAGGTCAAAATGGTGGTGCATCATTATCAGCCGGGGGTATAGCATTCGAAAAATCATCAAAACTATCCCGTCCGGTGGTAGTATTAATCTTTGAAGGTATGGTTTGATAGGAGCTATCACTAAAGCCCTCATGACTATCAAGATTGGAGAATTTGGCAAAGGTATTTCTAAATCTAAGATAGAAATCATCCGTTGCACCATTTCTATGTTTGGCAACAATGATTTCAGCCAAACCTATTAAAGAACGCCCTTCCCTATCTTCATTCATTTTATAGTATTCCGGTCTATGGATAAAACATACCACATCAGCATCTTGTTCAATAGCACCAGACTCACGTAAATCTGACAATTGCGGTCTTTTTCCTTCCAAACCTGTCCTGCCCTCCACACCTCTATTTAACTGAGAAAGGGCAATGATAGGAATATCTAATTCTTTAGCCAATCCTTTCAATGAGCGTGAAATAATACTTACTTCCTGCTCACGACTGCCGTAGCTCATGCCACTGGCATTCATTAATTGTAGATAGTCGATAATAATACAGGCAACACCATGCTCTTTTACCAATTTTCTGGCTTTGGTTCTTAATTCTGACACCGATAAACTGGGAGTATCATCTATATAAATAGGCGCATCCATCAATTGCGTGATATTTCTATCAAAGTCTTGCCATTCATCATTGCTAAGGTTTCCAGTTTTAATTTTATCCCCCTCCAATTGACAAACATTCATTATCAATCTATTAACCAATTGCACATTAGGCATTTCTAAAGAAAAAACAGCTACAGGTACTTTATTATCCACAGCCATATTTTTAGCCATAGACAATACGAAGGAAGTCTTACCCATAGCTGGACGCGCTGCAATAATGATTAAATCTGATTTCTGCCATCCGGAAGTGATGTCATCAAGTGCATTAAATCCACTACGCACTCCACTAATTCCATCCTTTGTAGATGCTTGTTGCATGCGTATCCGGGCTTCCTCAATGACAGGATTAATTTGAATAACCTCCTTTTTTAGGTTATTACGAGATAAATCAAACAATTTACCTTCAGCATCCTCCATCAAATCATTCACATCAGTCTTATCATCAAAAGCCTTGGTTTGAATATCCGAAGAAATACGTATCAGTTCCCTTGCTAAGTATTTCTGTATGATAATTTTAGCATGAAATTCTAAATGTGCAGCCGAATTGACCTTGGTTGTCAACAAAGTAACATAATAAGAACCTCCTACCTCATCAATGGTCCCCTTTTTACGCAACTGCTCCGTAACAGTATGCATATCAATAGGTTCTTGCTGAACATATAAAGATTGTATGGCTTCGTAAATACGTTGATGGGCAATTTTGTAAAAACATTCAGGTTTTAATATATCAGAAACTAAAGGATAGGCATCAGTCTCCAACATAATAGCACCTAAAACAGACTCTTCTAACTCAAGAGCTTGTGGGGGTAATTTACCCATTTCGTTGGGACCAATAACAGCAGGTTGGGCCTGCCTTTTAGTATAAGTACGTTTCTCAGCCATAAATCAAAAAAATTACGATAAGCAAAAATACGCTTTCACGAAAGAACTACAAAAATATTTCTGAAATAGTTTTCAAAAGCTTTCAACAATAACTTGATAATGTTCAAAAGTTTTTAAATCAGGAACAGATGTCTTAAACAATCCGAAGACAGTCGATCCGGAACCGGTCATAGCGGCATAACTTGCACCTAAATCATAAAGATTTTCCTTGATAGCAGCCAATTCCGGATATTTATTAAAAGCATAAATTTCAAAATCATTCTTAATGAACTCTTTCCAATATTCTATCGGCGCTTGAACACTTTCTATCAAGCTCTTAGCAGGATATTGAGGCCTAATCGCAGCATAAGCTTCTGCAGTTGCAATATGCAAATTCGGAATGACCAACACCAAATAGTAGCCGGATAAAGATACATTTACAGATGTAAAAACATCACCTACACCCGTAGCATAAACAGCTTTATTCTTAATAAAAAACGGACAATCAGCTCCAAGTCTAATAGCATATTTTTCAAGCTTATCAGCCGTAATTTGCAAGTTAAACAACTGATTTAAAGCTTTTAGCATATAAGCAGCATTAGCAGAACCACCACCTAATCCGCCACCCAAAGGAATATTTTTGGTCAATTGCACCTGCACTTTCCCTAAATCATAATCTTGCGCAAGCAAACGATAAGCTTTCACAATTAAGTTATCTGCTGAAGGTATCTCAATATTTGAATTTAAAAGCTCTATACTGCAATCTTCAACTGAATGTTTATCAGCTAATTGCACACGCATCTCATCGTGTAAAGCTATAGGGTAAAAAACCGTTTGAATATTATGATAACCATCAGGCCGTTTTTCAACTACATTCAGACCGATATTTATTTTAGCATTGGGATAAAACAGCATAGACACTATATTTTTAGCAATAATGGATACTTTATCTTTAGAGAACTAATAGCGCAAAACAGATTTAGCCTGAATATCATGGACATCTTGAACATTTTTCACAGGAATCAGTGTAAAACCCCAATGATAATCTTTGTCACTTGGGATGGTATATTCAATCAAAGGACGCACTCCCCAACTGTTATAACCTGCCAAACCCTGCTGCTTCATATCCAAACAAAGCTCAATAAACTCCTGTGGCTCAATATCATTAATATGCGTTTGTCGCCTCAAGACGTTTTTAGCTTTAGTTTCATCACGTTGCGCAATCTGTTCCTTATTAAAATTAGTCCATTGATATGGGCGATGAACAGCTTCTTCGCTATCAAAATCTTCAATACTATTCCTTAAAGCATTGAAGCCAATGGGCTGATCTGCAACCACAAGCAAACCCTCTTTATTGCCTAATGCTAACCAGCGAGTATCTGTGCGATGCCCATTTTCTTGAGGACGAACATAGGGAAAATACAGATCTTCAACCGTAGTTTGATACAAGCCAAGCATAGAGCCGGAAGCCCTATCAATATAGTTTTCTTCGGGTCCGCGACCATAATACTGCACCTGATTCATTGCTTTAGGTATCCGTAAACGCACACCAATACGCGGCACGACAATAGATCTATGTTCCAAATAATCAGAACTTACACGAGGAGAATGAGTTGAAAGTTTTTGTGCTTCCGTCGGAGTGGAATCTCCATCTTCCAATTTTAAACCTGCAAATGCAATGTCTATTTTCATAATCCCGGAAGGATAAATAAGGTAAGTGATTGTATAAGTGTTTCCTGCAGGTAAAGCATACACAATCTCGACTGCTACATGCTTTTCAATATATGAAGTCTTGCTTTCCAACACTTTAAAATTCTTGCTGGATTCTTTCCAGATTTGCAATCTGCTTGGCGCTTTATTACCATAATCATTATCAGTGGGTGCACGCCAGAAATTAGGTTGAATGCCAAAGCCATCATGAAAATACTCTTTGCCATTCACCTGATAAGAAGTAGGATAACCCTTGTTTTTATCAAAAATGAAGTTTAATAAAGAGGAGCTCACCCGAATTGTTTGATTTGTATTTGTAATTTTTAATTCAGGAAGTTTAGATTTTTCTATGTAAACTGCTTTATTTCCTACTGTTTGCAACGGAAACTGTTCAATGGCAACAAGATGATTAGCAGGAATAAATGGTGTTGAATCTTTTTGGAAAACTTCAAAATTAACAACATATTCGTAACCCGATTTAAACTTTATTTTTCTTAAATCTATGTTGAATATGTCGGATTTTTGGGGTTCTAAGGCAATATTCAATATTTTTTCAGATATCTTTTTCCCTTCTTCCAAGATGGCATATTTAAAAAGATAATTGTCAGTATTAGTAAAGTATTGTCGGTTAGATATTTTGAAAAGACCCTGATTAATATCAATCATTTCAAATCCAAAATTTTGATAAACATATTTTACTTCTGCCATTGCCGGATGCGGGGTACGATCAGGATTTAGCAAACCATTGCAATTAAAATTAGCATCGCTCGCTGTATTCTCGCCATAGTCACCGCCATAGGTATAAAACAGCTTC
>CAYPYZ010000031.1:11222-14356 GCA_964414805.1 uncultured Paludibacter sp. | reverse complement strand
TTATAAGATGAATAGCTCCATCTTTAAGCATTCCATCAGGTTTCCATCCAGTAACACGTTCTATAGATTCCGGACTCCAATAGGTCCTTACGTCAGCAAAGATCTGTGCTGTATTCGTAAGCAAGTTACCAAACAGCATAGAAATCGCATTCAAATGGTCATTCTCAGTTGCAAATATAAAGGGTGCACGTATCCCATTCCAATCAAATGAAGAATTTAACATGGCCTCAGAAAAATCACCATTAGGCAGAAAATCTGTCCATTGCCTTTGTCCCTGGAAACCACCGGATATAGCATTATGACCCATAGCTTCTTCTTCAAAGCCCATGGCGGCCAATTTCTCATTACCAACAAGCAAATCGCGTTTAATCATAGCCATTTTAACTACATATTCCCAGTCTTGATCCTTTTGCTCACGCGATCTCTTTAAGTGATCAGGATTGTGATCGGGCAACTCGTTGGGCTTACAGTTTTTCTCAACCCATTGTATAGCACGCTTAAATTCATCTTTATCATAGATTTCTTGCTCTATGCGACGAATAATCTCTGAACTATCAACATATTCTGTACGCATTCCTAAGTATTCTTGTAAGAAATCAGCATCCACGATAGAGCCGGCAATACCCATACATACAGAACCTATTGCTAAATAAGATTTACCACGCATCAGCGCCACAGCCATACCGGCACGAGCAAATCGCAAAAGTTTCTCTTGAACATCTGCAGGAATCTCCGTGTCACCTATATCCTGCACATCTTTTCCATAAATACCAAAAGCGGGCAAACCTTTTTGTGTATGTGCTGCCAAAGTAGCTGCTAAATATACAGCACCGGGACGCTCAGTTCCATTAAAACCCCAAATAGCTTTGGGAATACTCGGATTCATGTCCATAGTCTCTGAACCATAAGCCCAACATGGCGTTACGGACAAACTAAGACCAACGTTTTCACGCTCAAATTTTTCAGCGCATAGGGCTGCTTCTTTTACACCACCTATACAAGTATCAGCAATCACACAACGAACCGGACTACCATCCGGATATCGAAGGGTATCGGTATAAAGCTGTGCAACACTCTTTGCCAAACCCATAGTGGTATCCTCTAAGGATTCGCGAATGCCTTTCCTACGACCATCAATAATAGGGCGTATGCCAATAGCGGGATAATTTGTATTCTTCATAAGCATATTATTTTATATTAAGTATGTTGTCGACCAATATCAAAACAGAAGTTAATTAACACACAGTATCATATAAATTTCTTAATTATAAAACTATATCACAAATAGTTATTCGTTTAACTGGTAAAAATTTTAAAAAATCAATGGATACCTACCTGTAAGGTGACATTCTCAATGATTTTATAGTTTGAATCAGTTATTTTCCTTAATAAAATCTCCAATGCTCTTCTACCCATTTCATCAATCGGTTGCTCAATACAGGTCATGGGAATACTCGAAATACTATACTCATCTGGATTATCTATGCTAACAAATTTCAAGTCATTTACCTTGTTGAGCTCCCTCAAAATATGTAATGACTGCAAACCTACACGGTTGGTAGCAAAGACAATAGAATCAATATCGTTATTTAGTAACACTTCTAACGCGGCACGAATTTCTTCATCAAATCTTTTAAAACTAACCGATCTAACTAAGTGCTGATTATAAGGTATACCTGCATCAGACAAAGCTTTCTTATAACCATCAGAACGACCTTTAATATTGGATAATTTCATGTCATAAGACATAAAACCAATACGTTGACAGCCCTCGTTAATCAAATGGGTAGTCAGTGCATAAGCTGCTGCTTCATTATCTATCTGAACAGAAGAAATCGGAATAGAACTCATCGCCCTATCTACTAAAACCACAGGTACACCAAATTTTTCAATTTGTAATATTAAAGATTCACTACCAGCCGGTGCTGCTACTATAATGCCGTCTACAGACTTCTCAATGAACACATTAAGTAGCTTTTCAAATTTCTCAACAGACTCATCAGAGCTTCCAAACATCACCTGATAATTCATAGCTTCAGCAGCATTCTCAACATATCTTGCCAATTTAGCAAAGAATGGATTGGAAATATCAGCTACTATCAATCCTATGGTCTTACTTCTGCCTGTGCGCAAACTCCTGGCTGCCATATTAGGTAAATAATTCATTTCCTCAGCTGTTTGCTTTATTTTTTGAATCATCTCCTCACTAACACGACCGTTTTGCGCTTTACCATTCAATACAAGAGAAACAGTGGTATTGGAAACACCTAATCTTTCTGCTATATGTTTGATGGATACACGGGCCATAAATATAAGTCTATAATTGCTGTGAATATGGTATCTATATAAATGATTTAATTACACTGATAAACAAACTGTTAAGACAAATTGAAAAGACTTCGTAATAGTTCTTTCATTGTCAATACAAATGTAGTAGTAAATCGTTTAATCTAACAACCAATTTTTTATGTTTTAAAACATAAAATAGCAGTAAAATTAGTTAAAATGGGGGTTAATCGCACAAAACATACAAATCATCCCTTGGATTTATTAGCAAAATAGGGATGTGCGAGCGCTTAATCAAATGCAATTCCTCTGGTCCGAATATCAAATCATCCAAACCATAAGCACGAGAGGCACTGATAATCATTAAATCGTATGGGTGCTCTTTGGTTAAGTGCAAAGCTGTTCGGTGAAGTTTAAAACTGTCTTTATCAGCTAATTGCACCTGATAATCAAGCTGAAACCTATCTAAAAAAGTACTTATTTTTTCAATATTAGTTGCAGCTTTACTTCCGAAATCCTTTGCCTGTAAAAGGGTTATGGAAGTACCTACGAATCTTCCAAAAGCTGCTGCAAACTGTGCTTTTTCTCTTTCTTCTATAAGGAAACTGACCGGAACTAACAGTTTTTGAGGACTTAAGGATGAAAAATTTTTCTTATATAATAAATAAGGTATGCGTAAATCACGACAAGCTTGCAGATGTTTTGATATAGTTTGACGTTTATTGTCTATTAATTGAAAAAACATAAAAGAAACACCTTTATCATCACAAAATTGACTATAATTTTCAATAGGTGTATCGATTATCCAAACGTCTTTAACCTGAATATCAAGGTCTTTGAGGAGAATA
>CAYPYZ010000031.1:0-11122 GCA_964414805.1 uncultured Paludibacter sp. | reverse complement strand
TTTATCTTTCTTGCCTTTATTTGTTTCCAAAAAAAGTACAGCAAAGTCTTTATCCATCTGCACAGCAAGCTGATAAACACTTTGAAGCATGCCGGAAGATTCATCAGTATCATATATAATGGATAAAAACATAGGCTTTATTCAAAAAAATACACACGTTTTACCCTTTTGGAAACCGAAGTCAGAATTTCATAGGGAATGGTGTTTAAGGTTTTAGCTAAATCAGATATGGTGATGTTTTCGCCAAAAACTTCAACTATATCGCCTTGTTTTATATCCAATCCCGTAATATCTACCGCTATCAAATCCATGGATACATTGCCTATCACGGGTGCAAATCGTCCTTGCACATAAACCTTCCCTATCCCATTGCCTAATTGTCGGTCAAATCCGTCCGCATAACCTATGGGTAAAATGGCTATCATCTTATCTTTTAAGACTTTACCATTGCGGTTATAGCCTATGGTTTCACCGGCTTTGACTACCTTTGTTTGTAAGACTATAGTCTTTAAAGTGCAAACTTGCGGTAAAGAAACAGCCTGCAAAGCTGAAATACCGTAATGTCCAATCCCCAATCTGACCATATCAAACTGAAATTCAGGAAAGCGTTCTATACCTGCCGAATTTAATACATGTTTTAGTATCTTATGCTTAAATGCAGTCTCGAATTGAGCAGTGCAAAAGGTAAAAAGTTCAATTTGTTGTTTTGTAAAATCATCTAAAGATGCGGCATCCGAGCCTGCTAAGTGCGAAAACACCGATTTGGGCTGTACAGAATTTTGCTCTTGCAACAAAGTTATCAATTGCGGTATATCTTCGGGTTCAAAACCTAATCTGTGCATGCCTGTATCTATTTTAATATGTACAGGATAATCCGTCAACCCTAATCTACTTGCTGCATGCATAAAGGCTTTCAATAATTCAAAGCTATATATCTCCGGTTCTAAATGGTTTTCAAATAAGATATCAAAAGTGCTCAACTCAGGATTCATCACCATGATAGGAATTTGAATACCGGCTTCACGTAATTCTGCACCTTCATCTGCCACCGCAACTGCCAAATAATCAACCCTGTGATGCTGCAAAGCTTTGGCAATTTCAATAGAACCACTGCCATAACCAAAGGCCTTGACCATGCTGATGATTTTAGTCTGCTTATGCAATTTAGAACGGAAGTAATTCAGATTATCTATCAAGGCATTTAAATTCACTTCCAAAACCGTTTCATGCACTATAGCTTCCAATTTATGGGATATTTTTTCAAATTCAAATACCCTTGAACCCTTTAATAATATGGCTTCATGACTGAAATCCATCAATAGAGTATCTTGCAAAAAAGCTTCAGTAGTAGGGAAAAAATCGGCTTGTATGTCCTTAAATAAATAGGCATATTGCATAAAGACATCCCCTATACCTATCAATTTATGGATGCCTTTAGCTTGCATTAAGTCAGCAATTTTTTGATATAAATCTTGACTATCCAAACCGGTATGCAACATATCAGAAAGTATTAAAGTCTTGGATAGCTGCTTAGAAACCGCCTGCTGTATCAAAAAATCCAAAGCAATATTCAAGGCGTCCAAATCGGCATTATAGCTATCATTGATTAATAAACAATGATTGATGCCTTGCTTTAACTCCAAACGCATAGCAACGGGTTCCAAACGCTGTAACTTTTTATTGATAGTGACCGGATCATAACCGAGATGCAATAATAAAGCTATACAATGCATGGCATTTGCTACCGAAGCTTCATCTGTAAAAGGTATGCAAAAGGTAAATTTTACCTTTTGCCATAGTGTACTTAGTTGCGACTGACCGGCTTCCTTGACTACTTCCAATAATTGCAAATCTGCCTCAGCATGCCTGCCCCAGCTCAATAAATCAGCCTTTAAAGCGGCTTCTCGTATGGCTTGTGCTAATAAGGGATTATCACTATTGTAAATCAATAACTCAGCATGTTTAAACAATAACAGCTTTTCCTGAATTTTCTGACGGTAATCTTTGAAATTCTCTTGATGTGCATCGCCTATATGGGTGAATATACCGATGTTTGGGCAAATAATGGGTTCAAGTTTTTCCATTTCTCCCATCATGGAAATACCGGCTTCAAATATGGCTAAATCATGTTCGGGTTTGATCTGCCAAACCGATAAAGGCACACCTATCTGCGAGTTATAGCTACGTGGCGAACGAACTATATTTTTATCTTCATTTAATAATTGAAACAACCATTCTTTCACTATAGTTTTGCCATTGCTTCCGGTAATGCCTATCACCGGTAAATTGAAATTTTCCCTGTGTTTAACAGCTATCTGCTGTAAAGCAAACAAGGTATCAGGCACTAATAAAAACACAGCATCTTGCATGCTTTGCACATGTTCCGGCAGCTCACTCACCACAAACGCACGAACGCCCCTATCATACAAAGAAGGGATGTATTGATGTCCGTTATTACGCTGACTTACCAAAGCCACAAACAAGCTCTCAGCAGGGAAAGTCAGGGTGCGGCTATCCGTCACCAACCAACGAATTTCTCGTTGAGATGGTATCTCCATTGGTGCTCCTATACTATGTGCAATGGTGGATATTAACATGAAAATCTATAATTGTATGTGCTGTGCTTCTATGGTTTCATTTAGAAATATAGAGGCCACACCGGTAAATTTTTCAACTGTTTCAGTCGTATAATAGACTATAGAACCATTGGTCGTACATTTTTTCTCCATTGGTGGATGGTTTTGCAAATAGGTCTTCAGACTTGCAGCTACAATTTCTCCCTGTGAAATAACTTTGATATGTTCTGGTAAGAACTTTTTAATAGTAGGTAAAATCAATGGATAATGCGTACAACCTAAGATAATCGTGTCTATTTCAGGGTCTTTCTGCAAAAGATTATCTATATGTTGTTGTACAAAATATTCAGCCCCTTTCGTAAGATGCTCATTGTTTTCTATTAGGGGAACCCACATCGGACAAGCTTCCGAGCTAATTTTGATATCAGGAAAAAGCTTATGAATTTCCAAAGGATAAGAATTGGACTGCACAGTACCCGGCGTTGCAAAAATCCCTACATGTTTATTTTGCGTCACCTCATCCAAACCCTCTACAGTAGGACGAATAACACCTAACACCCTCCTCCCTGAATTATAGGTAAGTAAATCATTTTGTTGGATAGAGCGCAATGCCTTTGCGGAAGCGGTATTACATCCTAAAATAACCAAATGACAACCCATATCAAAAAGCTTCTTCACGCATTCCCAAGTATATTGATACACCACATCAAAAGAGCGTGTGCCATAGGGCGTACGGGCATTATCACCCAAATAAATATAGTCATATTGCGGCAAGGTTTTCCTAATATTTTCCAAGATGGTCAGACCACCATATCCAGAATCGAAAACCCCTATGGGTCCCGGAGGAAGCACTACTTTCTTATTCTCAGTCATTCAGTTACTTAATTAGTTACGTTTATCCAATCCCCACATCAATTTACTCTTTAAAGAGTCAAAGAAAGTATGATTGATTTGTTTGACAACAATGATTTGATAATCTGCTTTGGTAATTTTCACCCCAATTGCCTGCTCCAATACCAAAGTTCTACCGTCCAAAGTGATTTGATAATTGGCACTTCTACTTTTTACCTTTAAATCTATCTCCCAATCGTCAGGTATTACTAATGGTCTGACAGTCAGACTATGTGAAGCAATGGGCGAAAGGATAATATTTTGTGCTTGCGGAACCATTAAAGGTCCGCCTACACTCATAGAATACGCTGTAGAACCAGTAGGCGTAGAAACTATCAGTCCATCAGCATGATATGAATGTACAGCTTCCCCATTGAGGAAAGTAATAATTTCTAACATGGAAGAACTATCTTGTTTTAAAATAGCTACATCGTTCAGTACATAAGGATATTCCAATAAACTGCCATCGGATAATGCAACTTTCAATAAACTTCTTTTTTCGTAATTTAATTGCTTTTCCACAATGGCATCCATGGCTTTTTCCACCTCATCCACCGCTACGTCAGTTAAAAAACCTAAACGTCCGGTATTAATACCCATGATAGGAATAGCTTTGGAACCTATGCGTGCCGCAGTATGTAGGAAAGTACCATCTCCACCTATGCTCAAAGCATAATCTGCTTTTAAATGAATATCGTCAAGTATATCATACTGACAATCACGGTCTTTACGCTGTTTACAATAGTAGTTGATCAGCTGTTTATCTACCACCAAACTCACCTCCTTTTCACGGAAGTATTGAAAGATCGTATCCAAAATATTGAGTACGGTAGGCGAAAATGTGTTTCCAAAAATGGCTATAGTCATATTTTTTTTGTTCGCTTATTTCATTTATTTTTGTAGTCTTATAAAAGAAATAAATCCATTGCAAAGGAAATATTTAATTGTTGATTTTGCAAATATAAATCCATATAGTAAACGATAGATGACTAAGCTCAGTGTAAATATTAATAAAATTGCTACCATTCGGAATGCCCGTGGCGGTAATATACCTGATGTCATTCAAGTCGCACTCGACTGCGAACGCTTTGGTGCAGAGGGAATCACTGTGCATCCTCGTCCCGACGAACGACATATCAGATATCAAGATGTAAGAGAATTAAAACCCTTATTAAAAACTGAATTTAATATAGAAGGCTATCCTACCGATTCTTTCATTGCTTTGGTGAAATCGGTGAAGCCTGCACAGGTTACTTTAGTGCCTGATCCACCTGATGTATTGACTTCCAATGCAGGTTGGGACACCATTAAAAATCATGATTTTTTGCAAGAAATCATTACAGAATTTAAAAATTCAGGTATTAGAACATCTATTTTTATAGATACAGATTGTAGGAATATTGAAGCAGCTGCCAAGACAGGCACCGACCGTGTAGAGCTTTATACAGAGCCTTATGCACTACAATATCCTATAAATAGGGAACAGGCTGTTGCGCCCTTTATCGCAGCAGCGGAATGTGCACACAAGGTGGGCTTAGACCTGAATGCCGGTCATGATTTAAGCTTGGAAAACTTAGCTTATTTTGCTAAGCAAGTACCTTGGTTAAAGGAAGTATCCATAGGGCATGCCTTGATTTCGGATGCACTGTATTTTGGATTGGAAGAAACTATTAAAAAATATAAAACTCAACTTAAATAATTTTTATCAACAATGAATAAACTCTTGTTTATACTGCTACAAGCAGATCTGTTGGATGAGACTATGCTCACAACTATTCCAGAAGCGGCACCTGCTAAAATGAATTTATGGACTATGGCTACTTATGGCGGTCCAATTATGATAATTTTAGCTTTGATGCTTGCCTTAGCGATTTATATGTTTATAGAACGCTATGTTACCATGAAGCAAGCCTTAGTAGAAGATAAATCTTTTATGGACAGAATCAGGGATTATATCCATGATGGAAAAATTGATGCTGCACAAAGGCTTTGCAAGGATACCAACAACCCTATTTCAAGAATGATAGATAAGGGAATCAGCCGTTTGGGACGCCCCATGAGCGATGTATTGGTAGCTATTGAAAACAGCGGCAGCCTTGAAATTGCTAATCTTGAAAAAGGCTTGGTGATATTGGCATCTATAGCCGGTGGTGCTCCTATGTTAGGTTTTTTGGGAACGGTAACGGGTATGGTGAGGACTTTTTATAATATGTCGCTCAACGAAATGGGTACTATCCAACTATCTGATTTATCGGTAGGTATGTACCAAGCCATGGTCACTACCATTGCAGGTTTGATAGTGGGTATCATTGCTTATTTTGGATATAACTATTTGGTATCGAGGGTAGATTCTGTGGTACGTAGATTAGAAACGCGTAGTATAGAATTTTTGGATTTATTGAACGAGCCGGTATAAATATCAATATAAGTCATTAAAAAACAACAAGATGTCAATCAAAAGAAATTTAAAATATGAAGCTGGATTTTCTATGTCGTCCATGACAGACATTATCTTCCTGCTATTAATATTTTTCATCTTAGCATCCACCATGTCTGCCCCAAACGATATTAAATTAAACTTGCCACAAAGTAGGGCAAGCTCCTCAACCAAGTCGGTGGTAGCCAAGGTTTCCATAGATGCGAGCGGACAATATTTTGTAGCGCAAGGCACGGCTAAGCCCGAACAAATTGCACCGGAGGTATTGGAATCCTATATCTTGGATTTGGTGGCACAAGATTCTACTACTTATATTGCCTTGCATGCCGATCAAGAAATACCTTATAAAGAGGTAGTTAGGGTGTTAGACATTGCGAATCAGCATCAATTAAAATTGGTTGTTGCTACAAAAGCCTTTGGTAGATAAGCGTATGCAAACTAATCTATTTTTAAATAAGTTTCCCAAATCAAAAGCCTATGCGTTTTTGGGTACAATTATAAGCCTTATCATCATTTTATTGATATTGCTTTTGGTTGTATTACCCCAATTAGAGCGTGAGGAAGATGGTGGTATCATGATTAGTTTCGGCGATTCTTTCGAAGGCGGTGGCACAGATGAATTAACCAATCAAGTTGCTGAACAAGCTTCTCCTCCCGTAAAGGAAATCAAAGAAGATATCATTACACAAGAGGAAGAATCGGCCTTTATTCCCGACACTAAAAAGCAGGAGGAGGAAAAGGCACGTTTGGAAGCTGAGCGCTTGCAAAAAGAACAGCAATTAGCACAGCAGGCAGATGAAATGATGGGTGGTTTGTTTGGCGCTGCCAATACAGCCGGTAGCGGGCAAAGCAGTGGTGATACGCCTGCGGGCAATCCCGCCGGTAAAGGTAGTATGGACGGTAATTCATGGTCTTTGGACGGCAGGGATTTATTGGGCACTATGCCCCGTCCGCAATATACTAAAAATGCTGAAGGCTATTTGACTATTGAAATTCGTGTGAATGAAGCCGGTAATGTAGTCAGTGCCAGGGTGCAAAAAGGCACTATTTCCGACCCAAGCATACGCGATGCAGCTATTAATGCTGCTAAGCGGACTAAGTTTTCTACAGGAAAAAGTGTATCAGTAGGTACAATTACATATAACTTTAAATTGAGATAATTATGCGTATTTTTCTTTTTTTAGCAACAGGTTTTGAAGAGATTGAAGCGGTAGCTCCTATGGATGTTTTCCGCCGTGCGGGTATAGCTTTGACTACAGTTTCCGTTACCGGAAAATTGGTGGTGGAAGGTGCACATAATATAGGCGTACAAGCAGATGTACTATTTGAAGAAGCAGATTTTTCAGGAGATTTTATGATCTACCTGCCGGGAGGAATGCCAGGCACCCTCAATTTAGAAGCCCATGCAGGATTAAAACAATTGATAGCTGCTCAATTGGAGCAAGGTGAAAAAATTGCTGCTATCTGTGCAGCACCATCTATACTTGGAAAAATGGGTGCTTTATCAGGTAAAGAAGCTATTTGCTATCCGGGTTTTGAAGACCAATTGGAAGGCGCTAAAATAGCGAACAGCACCATTGCGAAAGCAGATAACATACTGACAGCCAAAGGACCCGGTGTAGCTATCCCATTTGCATTGAAGATAGTTGAAGAATTAAAAGGTGAACAAGTAGCCCAAGAAGTAGCTGATGCTATGATTTTGTAAGGTATTTATCCAATAGGATTGTTGCTCCGGCAAAAGAACTAATCTCATTAGCCAAAACTTGGTTCTCTACTTTTTTTAAGAGTAACTCAATGTCAGGGTTGTGATAAAACATATCCCTGAGTTGCTCATTGATAGTCTCATACATCCAATACTTAGACTGCTGATGGCGATGATAATCAAAATAATTATTGGCTTTAGTTTGGTCTATATAGCGTAATACCATTTGCCAAATATCGTCTATGCCGGTTTTCTCAATGGCGGAGCAAGGATAGACTTCAGGTGCCCAACCGGAATCGCTGGGTGGAAACAGGCGTAATGCGTTCTGGTACTGCGTTTTCGCAATACGCGCTTTATCTATATTATTGCCATCCGATTTATTGATAGCTATCCCGTCTGCCATTTCCATGATACCACGTTTGATGCCTTGTAATTCATCGCCTGCCCCTGCTAATTGCAACAGCAAGAAAAAATCTACCATGGAATGTACGGCTATTTCCGACTGCCCTACCCCAACTGTTTCCACAATAATAATATCATAACCTGCCGCCTCACACAGTATCACACTTTCGCGTGTTTTGCGCGCTACACCGCCTAATGAGCCTGCTGATGGTGAAGGGCGAATAAAGGCATTAGGGGCCACGGAAAGCTCCTCCATGCGGGTTTTATCGCCTAATATACTACCCTTGGAACGCTCGCTGCTTGGGTCTATGGCCAATACCGCCAATTTATGCGATTGATTGACCAAGTGCATACCCAAAGCTTCAATAAAAGTGCTTTTTCCGGCACCGGGAACACCCGTAATACCTAAACGTATAGCATTGCCGGAATAAGGTAAACAAGCTTCAATAAGCTCTTGTGCAATTTTCTGATGAGCAGGTAGTGAACTTTCCACAAGGGTAACAGCCTGACTGAGAATAGAAATATCTCCTTGGAGAATACCATCCATATAATCAGATACGGTTAGGCGTTTGCGCTTAGCACGTGGCTGACGATAAGGATTGAGTGAAGATGTGTTTTCTACACCTTTATTGACAGACAGACCCTTGTATGCAGGATCATTTTCAGGATGATGATGCATGAATATTATTGTATAACAGCAGGTTTGGGAGTAACATCCCCTTTAATAGAAAGCATAATAGGTTGTTTAGATCCATTGCTATAAACGGCAATAGATTTCATGAAAGTACCCGGCCTATGCATGGGATTATAGTTGACGGTAATCGAACTGCTTTGTCCAGGAAGGACAGGTTCGCGACTCCAGGAAGTAGCGGTACAACCACAAGAAGCTTGCACTCTATTGAGCACCAAGGCTTGGTCACCGGTATTTTTAAATGTAAAAGTGTAAGAAGCTAATCCCCCTTCTTCATTGATTTTTCCAAAATCGTGGGAACGTTTTTCAAAAGTGATAACAGCGCTTTCTTGTGCTAACATGGGTAATGTCAACAATAAAGCAATAATGACTATACTTAGTTTTTTCATATTTTTATTTGTTTAGTATCTAACGAGGAACAAAATTACAAAATTTTGCTCAAAAAAAAAGGAATACGAACCAAATTCATATTCCTTTTAATAAAAAATAGTTTCTAATTAGTTTACTGCATCAGCTAAATCAGCACCAGCTTTAAACTTAGCAACTTTCTTCGCTGCAATTTGGATTGTTTGTTTAGTTTTAGGATTGATACCTTGACGTGCGCTACGTTCTGCAACTGAGAATGTACCGAAACCAATTAAACTTACTTTGTCACCATCAGCTAAAGCGCCTTTGATGGCATCAAGAGTTGCATCTAATGCTTTTCGAGCATCAACTTTACTTAAACCTGCACCGTTAGCAATTGCATTAATTAAATCAGCTTTGTTCATAATGTGAATAATTTATTAAGATTAAACAGATGTGAATTATATTTCAAGCAACAAATGTAATGGTTTGATTTGATAAAACAAATCATTTGCTATAAAAAAACCAAGATTTCTTTAGATTAAATTAAAAAACTGCTCGAAAACATGTTTTTGAGGATAATTTCGTACTTTTGTATGCCATTTTGTAACAATTTTGCTGATCAATTATAATGTATAACAACCGTTCTTCTTTCTTACAATCGATTCCACCTGTTGTTAAAAACCTAATAGCTATTAATGTTATTATGTGGTTAGCCACAATTTCGCTACCTGCATCTGTGCAGCAATGGGGTAAATTTGATAATTTAGTTGACCTTTTAGGGATGCACTATTGGACATCCGGAAAATTCCAGCTTACACAATTAGTAAGCTATATGTTTTTACATGGCAATTTCAGTCACCTGTTTTTTAATATGTTCGCCCTATTTATGTTTGGTGGGGTGATTGAAAATTTCTGGGGTCCCAAACGGTTTTTAATCTATTATTTTGCGACGGGCATAGGTGCCGGTTTGGTACAACAAGTTTTCTGGAGTATAGAATATAACAGCATTATTACAGCAATGAATGATGCTATTTTACACAATTCTCCTGAATATCTGCTTCCTATTGAGCCTTTTTTGAATAGCCATTTTAAAATAACTGGGCTTTCAAATTTCGGTATTCCTCAAATGTTGGAACTGAAAAATATGTTTTTAAATATACCCGTAACTATCGGTGCGTCCGGTGCTGTATTCGGATTACTATTAGCCTTTGGCTGGTTATTCCCGGAAGCAAGACTTATGATGATATTTTTCCCTGTACCCATTAAAGCCAGGTTATTTGTGATATTCTATGGTGTTGCGGAGTTATTTTTGGGAGTGGTAAATTTCTCAGGTGATAGCGTTGCACATTTTGCGCATCTCGGCGGTATGTTATTCGGTGTTATGCTGATTTTATTTTGGAAGAAAAAGGCTAAGCTCTACTAATTATGGAATTAATCAATAATCTAAAAGCATTGTATAAAAGAGGCGATATAGTTATCAGATTGATTTTTATCAATTTGTTGATTTTCCTTGTATTAAAAATATTATTGATAATATTTGAGCTATTTAAAATAGACTTTTCCATGGCTTACGGATGGTTAGCTTTGCCATCTAATCTACAAGCATTATTGTATAAGCCTTGGACCTTGATTACTTATATGTTTTTGCATCAAGATTTTTTCCATCTGTTCTTCAATATGTTAGCCCTCTATTGGTTTGGAAAAATATTCTTACTGAATTTTACTGAAAAGCAATTATTTGGAACTTATTTCTTTGGAGGTTTATTAGGTGGTATAGTATTTTTAATATCTTATAATACTTTCCCTTTGTATAGAGAACAAGCCGTATACAGCATGCTCTTGGGTGCTTCAGCTTCCGTAATAGCCATTATTCTCGCTGCCGCAATGCAAAATCCACAAATGGAAATACGCTTATTATTGATAGGCAGGATAAAATTGATTTATATAGCAGCCATAACGGTGTTAATCAGTATTTTAGGAATTACATCGCACAATGCGGGTGGACAATTAGCGCATTTAGGTGGTGCTTTGTATGGTTATTTATTTATTATATCTTTGCGAAGTGGAAAAGATTT
>CAYPYZ010000030.1:0-14583 GCA_964414805.1 uncultured Paludibacter sp. | reverse complement strand
AAACTATGGCATTATATCTCATCGCTTTGCTCTTCTCCGTCTTCTTCGGTTTCTTCGTCTTCATCATCATCTTCTTCTTTTGTAGGTGTAAATGTAGAACTACGGGTACCGTCCGAGTAGCGGGTAAAAACATCCTCTTTTGATTTGGGGCGTTGTGTATCTAACCAAAAGAAATTATTGAGATAAATAAAGCTGTTATTCAACATTGCCAATGGATGAAACTCCCCTGAAGAAGAGGGTGTCAAGATGATCCTATCGATTTTTTTCTCTTTGAAATATATCTTCACATAACTGCTTTCTGTACGATTTGCACCCATAAATTTACCTTCTGCCTTATCATCTTTGATGTAATACAGGGTTTCTGCATTTCCATTTACATCCAATAATCGTATCTCACTGCTATCCATATAAGCCATCATTTCCTTTCCGGAAATTTGATTGAAATAAGCGGAATCGACCTGCTCTATAATCATGGCTGCATGTTCCAAATGGACTTTTTCAAGCTCTTCATCTTTAGTAAAAACATGGATGGCATCGCTGGAAAACTGCTGCGACTCCTGCCACATTACCGGCTCCTTGTATAAATGCAAGATAGAGTCGCGGGAAGAATAGTAAATAGAATCCGATATACCTTGAATATCTTCTCTATAAAAACGTGCATTCCTCCAAGCTTTTGCTTCATTATAAGTAGAGTCCTTATAAGTCATCAAAGTATCTGCATGCAGGTACATATGTTTTTCTGTCGACCAATCCACCAACAATGCTGAATCGGTAGCTATACCCAATTCTTTTTCTTCATGATAATAAATATAATGACCATAAAGTGAAGTCTGCTGCACCGTATCATTCAAGATAGCATTACCAAAGACTTCCCCGTATCCGGCTATTTTATCATAGAAAATGGTATCCCCGATCAAGTTTTTCCCCTCCTCATGTACTATCAATGACTGGTCTAAAAGCATGGATTTTTCAGTATCGGTATTGTACCAGCCGTTGGTGCTGTAGATGTCGGTTTCATCCTCATAGCGTATATGCGTTTTGCCCACTATATGCGCAATATGGGTATCGGCATTGTACTTCAAGGTATCCGTATCCATCACAAAGTTTTCATTCACCAATTTCACTTTGTTACTGAAAAACGCATCTTCAGTTGCGGTGGAGTATTGCCCCCAAACCGAAGTTAATGTATTCTCCGGATCCGTGATTTTTCCTCCTGTAAAGTAATATGCCAATTCGGTGTTTCTGTCGTAGTTCAGACTGTCGGTTGTCAGGACTGTCTCTCTATTCACCATTTTAGCCTTACCCCGCAAGCGTACTAATTTGGTATTACCATCATAATAGAGCTTATTACCATAAACAAAAAGTGTATCACCTTGCACAATTTTCACATTGCTGAAAGCATCCAAAGAGTTTGTATTGCGGTAGAGATAAGCGCTATCACAAGTCATGATAGCATCATCATGCCTAAATCTCACATGTCCATTTAGTATTTGTACATCCGGCATGGTGATTTGGTCTAAGCGTACCATATCCGCATTTTCCAAGAAAATGAGTTTAGCTGATTTTTGGTCGTAGGGAGTTTTAATGGGAACTACCGGTTCTAAGGGCTGTAGTTTTTTCTGAGAGCCTTCCGTAGATTTATCGGATCTTGTATCTTTGCTCGCCTCTTTCTTTTCAGAGAGCTTTGCACGCTGTATGCTATCGGTCTTATCTTGTTCCCTTTCTTCCAAGATATCCTCTCTCAATTGCTTGTGTACCACTTGTGCCACAAGCTGCAAGTTGATGGTAGCCAGCAAAAAAATGACTATAAAAGATATCCATTTACGAAAGTACATGATGGGTCAATTGCATTAATTCTTAATCCAGCCCGGGTATTGAAAATCACAGTTTTGCCAAGCAGGGTCAATTCTGATATAAGTTTCTTTCTGTTTTTTCTCTATCCAACGGGTTAAAAACTCCTCTTTTTTCATCTCTTCATAGAAGTTTTTTAATAGCTGGTAGTCGTCCAACAGATTAGCCTTATGCGTTTCTACCTTAGATTTCACCTTCACTACTGCCACCACTTCCTTATTGGTAAAAGGATCTATCATTAAGAAAGGTTTGGATATTTCCGAAACATTCATATCGTACACAGTTTTGGCTACTTCTTGCGGAAGCTCTTGGTATTCAAATTTGGAAGTGCCGGTGCGTTGGTTCAGCATCAAACCCGCATTCATAGCCGAGTTCTTATCGGAAGAAAAGTACATCACCGCTTCCTCAAAAGTCATTTTGCCATTACGAATGACCTTGGTAACCGAGTCCATTTTATGTATGGCTTTTTGCTGATCGTCGATGGATGCTTTTGGCTTCATCAATATATGTCGGCAGTTGATCCTATCACCCCTTTTCTCTATCAATTGAATGATATGGAACCCAAACTCAGACTCTACTACCCTCGAAACACGCTTAGGATCGGTAAGGTTAAATGCTACGTTTGCAAATTCAGGAACCAATTGCCCCTTGCCCATAAAGCCCAATTCCCCACCTCTTTTAGCGGTTTCCGTATCTTCAGAATAAAGTCGCGCTAAGGTTGAAAATTCAGTAGAACCACTATTCACTCTTTCGGAAAACTCTCTTAATCTATCTTTTACCGCATCAATTTCTTCTTGTGGAATACGCGGTTGATAACTGATGATTTGTAGTTCCACTTGTGCCGGAACAGTGGGTATACTATCTTCAGCCAGACCATTATAAAAGCGCCTGACATCAGCCGGGGTAGATTTGATATTCTCCACTAAAGTCTGCTGCATCTGCTGAATAATCATCTGGTCTCTCACCATTTTACGCATATCTTCACGCAAGGCAACCACGTTTTTACCAAAATATTCTTCCATTTTCTCCTTTGAACCAATTTGGGAAATAAAGTAGTTCATCCGCATATCCACCTGACTCATCACCGTACTTTCATTCACTTCGATACTATCCAATTCCGCTTGATGCAGATACAATTTTTGAATGGCTATTTGCTCCGGAATCACGCAATAGGGGTCGCCTTCTATGGTCATACCTTCATATTGAGCCCTGATTCTTTGCTCCTCAACTTCTGATTTTAAGATAGATTCATCACCCACTATCCAAATAATTTCATCTATGATATTGGATTGAGCTGCTATTTTTGCGAAAGCAAATAAAACTATAAATACAGCTGTGAATAGATATTTTTTAGGTAATTGTATCATAATGGTTTGCATTGATAGCAGAATTATTTAGATATTTCAATCAGTTATTAAAAAAAGTAACTATGCCATTGTCCACAGCATCGTTATAAAGCTCGTTCTCAAAATCCGTAATAAAGTCAGCTTTACGCTGATTCATGATGAAAGATGCTATTTTTTCCTTGCTCGTTTCATAAGGCTCTATAGCTCCTTGTTTTCTAATAGAATCTACTTGAAGCATATAGAGTTTCAGACTGTCTTGGGTCTCATAAAACTGTCCATTGCTTAAGGACTGACTAAGCATCTCAATCGGCGTGGGTATTTTTTTGGAAATTTCCGAAAGGCTTACCCATCTATCTGCAAAGTAATCATAACTTAAACCATGCTGTAAGCAGTACTTTTCTATCAGTTCCAATGATTTTAAATCGCCTGTTTTGACCCACTTGCGAAGATTAGCCGTATTGGGTGCACCGCTTGGCAGTACAATCAATTTACCTTTGAGCACGCATTCTTTCAGACGAAGTTGGTCTTTGTGATGATTGTAAAAATCAAGTAATTCTTCTTCCCTTGGCATAGCCGGTAAGCGTTCCTGAATCACATTTTGTTGATATTGATGGATAATTAGCGATTTTCTATAGTCCTCCAACAGCTTGTCAATAGCAGCTTTATTGGTCACATTACGCTTCGCATTTTCATATAATAAAATATCCGTTACCCATTTTTTGATAAAGCTTTCAGCGAGCTCTATGCTATCAGCAGCGCCGGCGCTATTCACTAACACCTGCTCAAGCTGATCGAGGTATAAGAATTTCCCCTCAACTTCCAAAATGGGAACTCGGCTCCTATCGGGCGTATGTTTTTTACAACCCAAAAGAGAGCCGAATAAAAATAATATCAGTAAAAAACGCTTGAAAATATACATTAAACGTTCGTTTGATTATCAGTTTTTCCGAATCTTGTTCAGTACTTTTTGGTTAACTTTAAATGGGTATTTATTTCTTAGATAATTTATCCATTCTTTTTCTAAATATTCTTGGTAATCAGCCGTAACCAATCCACGTACATCTGTGTACTCTTCAGGCTTATTAATTTCATTGCCATGAACAAAAGTATAAGGGAATTTTTCATCTATTTTAAACTCCTCAGTTGTTCTGAAATGGTAATGATCAACTAATTTATTATCGCCTTTCACGTACAAACCTCTATTTACTTTCACATGTACTACGCTGTCATTCAGCTGGCGCAAATGCTTGTCGATAGAGTCAGTTGGTTGTGATGCAGCAATTGCTTTCGCTTGATCCAAAATTTCTTTATTATCACATTGTATGATAAAACCTTTGAAATGTGGTTCTTTCCAAACATTGTATTTGCTTTGATTTCTTTTAAAGAAAGAGGCCAAACCCTCCGTATCTTTAGACGCTTTTTCCCAAACTTCCTCATTGCTTACTTCGAATAATAGGATACCATCGTGATATTCATTCATCAACAAACGGAAATCTGTATGCTTATTTTCTAATTGAGAATCCTCATAAGCCAATAATTCTTTGGAAATGAATTTATTCAATTTCTCATTGATAATTTCGCCTGCAGATGCTTTTTGGCTATAAGGATTAGCATTCAAATAGTTGAGGAAATCTTGTTGGTTATACTTCTTTTTTGCAAAAGAAAACATAGCTTTATTCCAGCTTACAGCTGATGCATCAGCGATAAAGGCAGAATCGGATAAATTTCTATCTTGCAACAAATCAATGAAATCCTTTTCAGGATTGCCTTTAGCTGTTTTGAATTTATATGCTTTCTTCAAGCCTGCCACAAAAGCTCTTTCACCGGCATGTTCTCTATCATCTCTTTTGACATTGCGTTCAATATCCGATTTTTTATCTTCAAATGAAGCCATGGATTTTTTATCAATAAGTTTGATAATATGCCAGCCATAAGGCGAAAGAATAGGCTCACTCACATCTCCGATATTTTTAAGTGCAAAAGCAGCTTGCTCAAATTCGGCTACCATGCGGCGTGTTCCAAACCAAGGCAACTCACCATTTTGCATAGCGGAAGCCCTATCGTCAGAAAACTCGGAAGCTACCTTTCCAAAATCAGCACCTTGTTCAACCAATTGGTATAAAGAATCTATTTGCACTTTAGCTTTTTCGCTCAAAGCCTCATCATAAGGGTCAGTAAACTTCATGATATGCTGTACCAAAACTTCACCTAAAGACGGTCTTCTATCCAATACTTTGACGATATGATATCCAAAAATGGTACGAACAGGTTCTGAAACACCTCCAACGGGCGTATTGTATGCCTTGGTTTCAAAAGGATATATGGTTTGAAAACCAGTTATCCAACCTATATGCCCACCACTTTCTTTAGCCGTTTCATCCTCAGATACTTCCTTAGCCACTTCTGCAAAATCCTCCGTTTTTAATCTTTGCTTGATAGCTTGCACTTTATTCCAAGCAGCAAGCGTGTCTTCCGGAGTAGCGTGCTCATCTACACGAATGAGGATATGGCTCACATCCAAATCTTCTTTGAGTCTGTCATATGCCTCTTGCAAAACAGCTTTTTCAGCTTCCGAATCAGTAAGATAAGGTTTGGTTAACTGGTCGCGATAACCTTTAAGTTCTTTAATAAAAGATGCAGTAGTATCTATACCTTGTGCTTTTGCCTCTTGCACTTTCAGTTTGAAATTGATGAATAAATCTACATACTCATCCAAAGTTTTCTTATCCAACACATTATTGGAATTGTTCTTATTGTAGATATATTCAAACTCAGATTGTGTAACCGGTTCATTGTTGATAGTCATCAATACCGGGTCTTTTTTAGCAAAGACTACACTTGACAGTACAAATACAGACAAAGTTACGAATAGTGCTCTCATAGAAATTTAAATAAACAAATAATGATTAATAAATAAAAGTTTTACGAAACCTAAGCAATTTAACGCAAACATATTCAATATCTTGTAAAAAGCGTATCATTTTTAAGTTTTTTTACTCGCTTCTACTATAATTAGGAGCTTCACTGGTGATAGTTACGCCGTGTGGGTGACTTTCTGCCACTCCTGCATTGGTGATGCGTGTAAATTTGGCATGATGCAAATCTTGGATGGTATGTGCACCGCAATAGCCCATACCGGCTCTCAGGCCGCCTATCATTTGATAAACAACCTCGTATAAAGAACCTTTGAAAGGCACGCGGGCGGCAATACCTTCAGGAACCAATTTCTTGATATCTTCTTCCACATCTTGGAAATACCTATCTTTTGAACCTTTTTCCATAGCTTCTATGGAACCCATGCCTCTATAGGTTTTAAACTTCCTTCCACTAAATAAGACAGTCTCGCCCGGAGATTCTTCTACTCCGGCCAATAAAGAACCAGCCATAATGCTATCTGCTCCGGCCGCCAAAGCCTTCACAATATCACCTGAGTACCTGATGCCGCCATCTGCTATTACAGGAACATCGGTATCTTTCAAAGCTTTGGAAACCTCAAAAATAGCTGTTAGTTGCGGCATACCCACTCCGGCAATCACACGTGTGGTGCAAATGGAACCGGGACCAATACCCACTTTTACAGCATCAGCGCCGGCTTCCACCAAAGCTTTTGCAGCTTCAGCGGTAGCTATATTACCTACTATCACATCTATACCGGTATAGCGTTTTTTTACTTCCTTCAAAGTGTTGATTACCCCTTCGGAATGTCCGTGAGCTGTATCTATCACGATAGCATCCACACCCGCTTCCACCAACGCATCTATGCGCTCATATACATTGGCTGTCACGCCAACTGCCGCTGCCACGCGCAATCGTCCACGATTATCCTTAGCTGCCATAGGCTTATCTTTAGCCTTGGTGATGTCTTTATAAGTAAGTAGGCCTATCAACTTATTATGTTCATCAACTACCGGTAATTTCTCAATTTTATGCTCTTGTAAAATATCTGATGCTGCTTCTAAATTCGTATCTCGAGAAGTAGTAACGATATTTTCTTTGGTCATCACATCGTCGATTTTTGTTTGCATATCACGTTGAAAACGTAAATCGCGATTGGTGACTATACCTATTAATGAACCCTGTGGATCTACTACAGGGATACCACCAATTTTGAATTCGGCCATCATGCTTAGGGCATCGCCTACGGTGGCGTCTTTAGCAATCGTAACCGGGTCATAAATCATAGCATTTTCAGCACGTTTTACTGCTCTTACTTGTTGTGCTTGGGCTTCTATTGACATATTTTTATGTACCACGCCTATACCGCCTTCGCGAGCGATAGCAATGGCCATTTTATGTTCAGTAACCGTATCCATGGCTGCAGAAGCAATGGGTATATTGAGTTCGATATTGCGTGAAAAGCGTGTGGTGAGCTTGACGTTACGCGGAAGTACATTCGAGTAAGCAGGCACTAAGAGAACATCGTCAAATGTTAAGCCTTCGAATTGGATTTTATCTGCAATAAATGACATAGGAATGAATTTTAAATTTGGATTTTACGACCGTAAATGCCGCGTTGACTATGAAAAAATATTGCGTGCAAATGTACATATTTTTTATGAAACTGTAAAATGTTGAGGGATTTGTAAAAATAGGGTGGATTTGACTTTTGATTCTATTTTGTGAACAATAATTTCATCCCTTCCGGATTGGAGCACGCAAGCTTTTCATATTTAATGGTTTTAAAGCTTTTCATAGTTGTTAAAGTATTGATAATTGAACGATTAAATCAGGATTGGATGCGGTGGATGGAGTTGACTTCTTTGATTTTTTTGATGTTTTTGCTAAGCTTTTCTATTTCATCTGTGCCGTGTACATTGATATGGAAAACACCTACAAAAATACCGGCTTCGGATTCTATGTTTATCTTGCTGATATTGGCACCATATTGCTCAGAAATAATACGTATAATCTCCATCAACACTCCCTTTTTATCTATACCCCTGATTTCTAAGACTTCTTTGAAATACAGACTTTTGTAATACCCCCATTTGACAGAAATAATATTTTGTCCAAAATTCGATTTCAATTTAGCAGCAACTTGGCATTGACGTTTGTGCACAATCACAATCTCATTGTCATCCACATAACCCAATACATCATCGCCGGGAATAGGCTTACAGCATTCAGCCAATTGATAGGTCTTTCCTAAATTTTCTTCTGAAAGTTTAAAGGTTTTTTTACGATTTACACGGGTAGCAGGTACTACTTCAAGCTCTGCTTCCTTGGCTTTATCTTGTTTTTCATTGCCTCCACCAAAAGGCATTTTGATAAATCTACTAAATACGTTCTGTGATTTAGGTTTGAATATCACTTTCGCAATATCATCTAAATCAATATTTCCTTTCGCAGCTTGCTGATGTAAGGCATTGCGAGAACCAATGCTGTAATGATTCAGCATTTTTACATAATTGACATTCTCAGGAGGTAGCTTGATAGCAGCCAATGCAGCTTCAATAAGCTTTTGCCCCTGTGCAATTTCAGCCTTCTCTTCACGCCTGAATATCGTTTTTAACTTAGCTTTGGCTTTGGCTGTGGTGACATAATCTATCCATTCCGGCTGTGGAACTTGCTTTTTGGAGGTGATAATCTCTACCTGATCACCGCTTTGCAGGGTATGGCTGAGTGGTACTAATTTATGATTAACCTTAGCACCTATACATTGTTCGCCTATATCCGTATGTATTTCGAATGCAAAATCTAAAGCTGTGGAGCCTTGTGGGATGGTTTTAATATCGCCCTTAGGGGTGAAAACGAATATTTCGGAAGCAAATAAATTTAACTTGAAAGTATCAATAAAATCAATGGCATCTGGCTCTGGATTTTCCAATAGTTCCTTGATGGTTTTCATCCATTTATCCAATTCCGATTCGTCGTTATCGCCGGTTTTGTATTTCCAATGGGCTGCCAATCCCTTCTCAGCAATTTCATTCATGCGCTCACTTCTGATCTGAATCTCTACCCATCTACCACCGGGTGCCATCACAGTAATGTGCAAAGCCTCATAACCATTGGCTTTGGGATTGCTTACCCAATCGCGTATGCGCTGCGGATGCGGTTTATATATTTCTGTAATAGCAGAATACAACATCCAGCATTGGTCTTTTTCAGTGGAACCTTCTTTAGGTGTAAAGACTATACGCAATGCCATAATATCATATACATCCTCAAAATTTATATTGTGTGCATTCATCTTTTTCCAAATGGAATAGACGGTCTTGATACGGGCTTTATACCTAAATTGCCAATGTTGCGACTCCAATTTATTAGTGATAGGTGCGGTAAACTCCTCATAAAACTGATTTCGGGCAACCTCATCTCTGGCTAATTTTTTCTCTATTTGTGCAAAGATTTCCGGATGGTCGTATTTAAAACTTAAATTTTCAAGTTCATTTTTGATGCGAAATAGTCCTAAACGATGTGCCAAAGGGGCATATATATACTGGGTTTCACCTGCAATTTGGAATTGCTTGGCCGGTGGCATAGAACCCAAAGTCCGCATATTATGCAGGCGGTCGGCTATCTTGATAAGGATAACACGTATATCCTCCGACATGGTCAAGACTAATTTTCGGAAATTTTCGGCTTGCGTAGATACCTGCTCGGCAAACACACCACCCGATATTTTCGTCAGTCCATCAACTATCAAAGCGATTTTTGGTCCGAATAAGTTGGATATATCCTCCACTGTATAGTCAGTATCCTCCACCACATCGTGCAAAAGTGCAGAGCAGATAGAAGTAGAACCCATGCCTATTTCGCTTGAAACTATGCGTGCTACAGCCAAAGGATGCATGATATAGGGTTCACCGGAGCGGCGACGAATACCCTTATGGGCATTTTTTGCAAAATTAAATGCCTTGGTAATCAAGTCTACTTTTTTGCGATGAGAAGAATTGAGATAATCATTCACAAGTGCTTCAAACTCTTGTTGAATCATTGCCTCTTCTTCTTCTTGTTTTTTATGAGTAGCAGTTACCGACATGCACTTGTTTTTTAAAAGATAAAAACTAAAAATTGGTTAGGAATAAAGCAATATCCTCTGCTTTCATTCCATAAAATGAAGCGATTAAATGGTTGACCAATACGCCACTATACACATACACCCCATTGCGTAAACCGGGATTCGAATTAAGCGTTTGTCTGATGTTTTGTGTGTAACCCATGTTAATCAGCATGGGAGCAAATATATTACTCAAAGCCATAGAGCTGGTTCTTCCTACCCTTGCGGAGATATTGGGAGCACAATAATGTATGACACCATATTTTTCAAAAATAGGATTTTCAATGGTCATGCACTTGGATGTCTCAAAACAACCGCCCTGATCTACGCTCAAATCGATGATGATAGCACCGGGCTTCATGGTTTTCACCAATTCCTCTGCAACCATAAAAGGTTCTGAATCGTTGATATATCGGAGGTTTCCTATCACAGCATCTGCGGAAGATAGGGCCTTGAAAAGTACCAAAGGATGTATCACGGAAGTGAAAACTTGTTGTCCAAGATAATGTTGAATCCTCCTAAGTTTGTTCACATCATGATCAAAAATTTTTACCTGAGCTCCTAAGGCTAAAGCAGTACGTGCTGCCACTGAACCGGCTAAACCGGCACCTAATATCAAGACTTCCGTGGGAGAGACTCCCGCAATGCCACCCAATAAAATACCCTTACCTCCGGAAGCATTGCTCATCAGTTCGGATGCCACAGCAATAGCGGTACTGCCTTCAATTTCAGCAATGGTATTCACCACCGGAAAGGCCTTTTGTTCATCTTTAATCAATTCATAAGCAATGGCATTGAGCTTCTTTTTCATCATCAATTGGATGCTCTCTGCCGAAAGATAAGAAAGTTGTAATACTGAAAATATGGTCGATCCATTTTTCATCATGGCTAATTCCTCTATGGTGGGAGGCATAATTTTCAGTACTATTTCGGAAGCAAATGCCTCTTTGGCAGTATCTACTATCACTGCTCCGGCTTCGCTATATTGCAGGTCTGTATAGCTCATAGCCATGCCCGCACCACGCTCTACCAAAACCGTATGGCCTTCTTCCACTACCAAAGACACCCCTTCAGGAGTCAAAGCCAATCTGGTTTCAATGCTGTGGTTTTCACAAGGAATGCCTATGGTTAGTTTGGGCTGCCCGACTATTTCCCTAAGAAGTGCCTCTTCAGGGAAAAGCATCCCTTTGATATCAGGATCTTGTCTCATAAGCTGCAATTTTTGAAATTGAGTACAAAACTAACTTCAATTCTTGAGAATTGCAAGCATGAGAATCATTTAATGCTGTGGGATTTATAAAATATTTTCTATTATCTCTCCACTAATTTCCAAAAGGGATATTTCGCAGAGCTTCGTTAAGTACTGGGCTTGTACCAATCTTTCTTCTGCTTCCAATAGACTATTTTGGGCTTCTCGTAGTTCTATACCTGATAAATCGCCCAATTTATAACGCTCTATGGCTATCTCATAATTTTCGTGGGCGTGGGATACATTCTCTTGTTCTAAATTAAATAATTGGATATTATTGATATAGGCCATCCATAAATTAGAGAAATCACTTTTTAAAGAAAGTTGTAATTCTTCCTGCAAAATTTCTTGATTTTGGATGTTAATACGTGCATTTCTTTGTTGCCGCACCCGATTAAAACCATCAAAAAGATTGTAACCCAAAGTAATACCATAGTTAAATCCTAAATTATTTTGCTTTTTGTAAGTACCATATTCATAAATATTTTCTGAATAACCATAACCGGCATTGAGTCGTACATAGGGGAAGTTAGCACTTCTCGCAGCTTGCAAATCCAATGCTTTCAGGTTTTTTTCGCGCTCAGCTATCAAGAGGTATACATTCTTTTCCAATAAATTATTCCATAGATCTGCCTTGTTCAATAATACATTCAACTGGATTTCACTATCGTGCATACCTAATTCCTGCTCTACTTCTTCATCTCCGACCAATTGATTGATTCTGACTTTGCTGATATGCAATGCCTCATACTGACGAATTAATTTAGAACTATCCGAGTTGAAGTCCACCCTTGCTTGCTGCAAATCCAAGCGTGACAAGTCGCCTATGGTATAGCGGGCTTCCACTATGCGCAATCTTTCGCCAGACAGCTTTACAGCGGATTCTAAATTTTTAAGTCTTATGCCTTGTTGAATAAAGTTATAATATTCACCCGCTAAATCAGCAACAAAACTCTCTACTTGCATGCGGGTTTTCAGTCCGCCAATTTGCTGAAATTCCTTTAAATTAGCGTATTTCGCTTGTATATTAAAACCATCAAAAACAGTCCAATTTAGGTTTACGCCGGCTGAAAGATTCTGATTAGAGGCACCATTTTGGCGAATAACAGGATCGTTTTCATCTTGTGGAAACTGAGCAGTATTGCTTGTTGTACCACCATAATTTGCATCTAAATCAAGGGTGGGGAGGTAACCTGCATTGCCTATGGTAGCGTTGTTGTCGCTGATGGTTTGCTCGTTACGGACTATCTTAATTTTGAAGTTTTGCTCTAAGCCTTTTTCAACTAAGTCTTTCAAGCTTGTTGTTTCAGCTTGAATACCGAAGGTACAGCTTATAAAGAGTGTTGTTATAAGGATGATGATGGATATTTGTTTCATTTTTTTTACTTCATTTTAAGTTTGATGTAAAACGTATTATCTTTTTCTCGTTCTCTTTCTTTTTGGCTTGACCCAAAAAGAAAGCAAAAAGGTCAAGACTGCGCCGGCTTCACTTAATAAATTGGCGCTCGAAATGCTAAATTGTCCAAACTCGTTGCTGCGCAACTCAAACAGTGGACAATTTTAAACACATTTCTCACTGATTTATTAGTTCATCCGACAAGGTCGATCCATGTGTTGTGCGAAATTTGGAATCTCTTTTTCCTCTATCCGTTGATATATATAAATACATGGCTGGAACAATATACAATGTCAAGAAGGTGGAAATTAAGACGCCACCTACTACTGCAACACCCATGGCGATACGGCCATTAGCCCCTTCACCGGCAGCAAAAACCAAAGGCAAGGAGCCTAAAACTGTGGATAAACTGGTCATCAAAATAGGGCGTAATCGCTGAATAGATGCTTCCTCCACTGCTTTCACAAAGGGTAGTCCTGCTTCTTGTCGCTGGTTGGCAAACTCCACTATCAGAATGCCATTTTTAGCAACTAAACCTATCAACATAATCAAGCCAATCTGACTGAAAATATTCATGGTAATACCGCCCAACCACATAAAAATCAATGCGCCTGCTAAAGCTAAAGGCACGGAAAACATAATTACGAAAGGATCTTTAAAACTTTCAAATTGCGCTGCCAATATCAAGTAAATTAACACCAATGCTAATAAAAAGGCGAACATCAAACTGGAGGAGCTTTCCCTGAAATCTTTGGAATCACCAGCCAATGCAGTACGGAAAGTCTCATCCAATACCTCTTTAGCAATCACATCCATTTCGTCCAAACCTTCACCCAAGGTAACTCCCGGTGCTAAACCGGCTGTGATAGTTGCTGCACTAAATCTATTATACCTGTACAATTGTGGCGGTGCAACCGTCTCTTCCAATTCCACCAAATTATCCAATTGTATCATTTCCCCTAAATTATTTTTAAGGTAAATAGTCTTTAAATCCAGAGGTGTATTGCGTTGCTGACGATTAATTTCTCCTAAAATTTGGTATTGTTTACCATTCATATAGAAGTAACCCATACGCTGACCACTTAAGGCATACTGCAAAGTTTCCCCGATATTACGCGTACTTACACCCAATAAAGAAGCTTTATCACGGTCGATATTAATGCGGGTTTCAGGCATGGTAAATTTCAGGTTTACGTCTGCCATTTGGAAGTGTGGACTTTCATTTACCCTTTTCAGGAATACCGGAATTACTTCTTCTAATTTATCTATGCTTGGTGATTGCAATACATATTGCACAGGCATAGAGGTTCGCCTCCCGCCGAAAGTAGATTGTTGTTGGACAAATGCCCGTGCCTCTGTTTCCTTGCGTGATGCCGCTGATAAAATATCAGCAATCTCCATTTGCGAACGCTCCCGCGTTTGAATATCCGGTAAGAGCACCCTGACCATACCGAAATTACTAAAAACCATAGATAAATTCGACTCCTTTTCAGGAACTAGAGAATCGGCAATCAACGAAATTTTATCCGTATAATCCCTTACAAATTCAAAGGTAGAACCTTCGGGGGCAGAGGTGCGTATGGTTATTTGTGAGCGGTCTTCCAAAGGAGCCATCTCTTTTGGTATTATGTTCCAAAGTAAAATAATTAAGCCTATAGTAACGGCAATCACGGCTAATGCCATCCATTTTTTTCTTAAAATATAATTTTGTCTTAGTTCTTGTAATAATACGTCCCTTAAA
>CAYPYZ010000029.1:2857-14795 GCA_964414805.1 uncultured Paludibacter sp. | reverse complement strand
TATTTATTGCCATTTTGGTCTTGGGAGTAATTGGAACCTTTGTGTTTTTATGGAAAAAATCCCGTCCTAAAGTTGTGCAATATGAGATCGTAACAGTGACGCAAGGGGATATTGAAAAGAAAACCGTGGCTACGGGCAAGGTAGAACCGCGTAATGAAATCTTGATTAAGCCGCAACTTTCGGGCATTATTTCCGAAATTTATAAAGAATCAGGTGATCAAGTTAAAACAGGTGATGTGATTGCTAAAATCAAATTAATACCGGATATGGTAACCTTGAACAATGCTGAATCCCGCGTGGTTAGGGCGCAATTGGTTTTCGATCAGACTTCCAATACTTACGAAAGGGATAAGAAATTGTATGAGGAAAAAGTTATCTCCAAAGAAGAATTTGAGAAAAGCGAATTACAGTTTAATAATGACAAGGCAGAATTAAAGGCGGCGCAGGATAATTTAAGTCTGACGCGAGACGGCATTACCGGTGATAAAACCTTGTTAAGCAATACTTTGGTGCGTTCTACCATTACCGGAACTATTTTAGACATTCCTGTAAAAGTGGGTAATTCTGTAATTCAATCGAATAATTTCAATGACGGTACTACCATCGCATCGATTGCCAATATGAATGATATGTTGTTTGTAGGTAAATTAGATGAGACCGAAGTCGGTAGGATACATGTGGGGATGCCGGTGGACATTACGATAGGGGCTATGCCGGATGTGCGTTTGAAGGCTGTTTTAGAATTTATTGCTCCCAAAGGTGTGGATTCCGGTGGTGCGATTATGTTTGATATGAAAGCCGCTGTGACTGTACCCTCGGATGTGTTTATCCGTGCGGGATATAGTGCCAATGCAGAGATTGTATTTGATAAGGCAGAACAAGTGATCTTGATTCCGGAAAGCTGTTTGGAGTTTAGTAAAGACACCACTTTTGTGTACTCACTCCTTACCGAAGAGCCGCAAGCGTTTGAGAAGATACAAATTGAAACCGGTCTTTCTGACGGAATCAATATAGAGGTCAAGAGTGGCCTTTCAATGGATGATAAAATCAGGGGAGGAGAAAAATTAAATAACTAATTCCACAAAATCAAATGAAAAAAATACCATTATTTATAATGTTAGTTTTGCTGATAGCACCATTATCAGCAAAACAAACCTATACCCTGCAACAATGTATAGACACCGCATTATACCACAATAGAAATATCAAGCAGCAAGAGTTAAATAGACATTCGCGCGAAATAGCATACGAACAAGCGAAGTTGGATTTATTGCCGAATTTGAATGCTTCTGCCGGACAAAGTTTTGCATTGGGTCGTTCGCTTACAGCCGATAATACCTACCAAAGCATCAATTCCTCTCGCAGTTCTTTCAATCTTTCTACCAATATCACCTTATTCGATGGCTTGAAAATGAAGCATAATATTGATGCTCGAAAAGCTGAGATGAAAGCTTCTGAAGCTGATTTGGAGAAGATTAGGTCGGATATCCAATTGAATGTTACCATCGCTTTTTTACAAGTACTTTTATATAAAGAAAATGTACAAATGCAGGATGACCAGTTAGTCTTAACACATCAAAAAATTGAGCAAACCGAGAGATTGGTGGATGCAGGCAAACAGGCTGAAGGTGTATTGTATGAATTAAAAGCGCAGTTGGCCAAAGAGGAATACAATCTGATTCAAGCAAAAAACAACCTGCAATTGGCTTTATTGGATTTAGCACAAATCATTGAATTAGAAAATTTTGAGGATATAGATGTGGCAATATCGGCCGATCTTGATGCGGATATGCAAGTTTTAAATTCTGCTGATGCCATCTATCAAGTTGCGGTACAGCATCGTCCAGAAATTGCCGGAGCTGAGTATAGGCTGCTGACTAACCAGAAAAATATTGATATTGCCCGTTCGGCTTATTTTCCTTCTTTGAACTTTGGAGCGTCTTTGGGTAGCGGTTATTATAATTTACAAGGTGCACCGAATGAGTCGTTTAACAAACAAATCAATGATAATTTAAGTACCAATTTTGGGTTTAATTTGCAGATACCTATTTTTAATAAAATGGAAGTAAAAAACCGTGTGACCACTTCTAAATTAGCAGTGGAAAACAGTCAGTTAGAAATAGAAACAGCCAAATATGAATTAAGAAAAAGGATAGAACAAGCGCATCAAAGTGCTTCGGCAGCACAATCGCGTTATCTTGCAGCACAGAAATCTGAGGATGCTTCCAAAGAAGCCTATCGTTATGCAGAACAAAAATACGAAGCAGGCAGGGCATCTGTGTATGAATTGTATCAAGCAAAAGCCAATCAGGCATTGGTACTTGCCGAATTATCACAATCGAAATATGAGTATTTAATGAGGATTAAAGTTTTGGAATATTATTATGAACGTCAATAGAATTAAATCGCAAATGCGTAAGGGGTTTTTAGAATATTGCATATTGTTAATTCTAAAAAAACAGCCTTCCTATGCATCTGATATTATTGAGGCTTTGAAAGATGCCAAAATGATAGTGGTTGAAGGAACCTTATATCCCTTGCTAACACGATTGAAAAATGCTGATGTGCTCGATTATCAGTGGGAAGAATCAAGTTTAGGTCCACCAAGAAAATATTATGAGCTTACGCAAAAAGGGCATTTATTACTTGAAGAAATGGAGCAATCTTGGAATGATTTGAATAGTGTTATAGAGCAATTAAAGACTAAAAATTAAATTTTAAATAAAATACTTACAACTATGAAGCGGACATTTACAGTAAATTTGAATAATCAGGTATTTCATATTGATGATGATGCTTATGAATTATTGAATAAGTATTTGCATGATGTGGAGGAACGCCTTTCTCCGGAAGAGAAAAAAGAAGTTATGATTGATATAGAAAGCCGTGTAGCAGAGCTTTTTATTGAAAAACTACAGAGAACTAAGACAGTTATCACCATGGAAGATGTGGATGCTATCATTCAGATTATGGGTAAACCTAATGATTATGAAGAAGATAGTTATGAATCAGAATCCGGACAGGATACAAGTAAGCAATCGAATAAAAAACGTAACCGCAGAAAATTTTATAGGGATAAGGACAATGTAGTTTTTGGAGGGGTAGCTGCTGGCTTGGCTGCTTTTTTAGGCTGGGATGTGATCCCTATCAGAATTATTTTGGTCTTGATGATTTTTCTCGGCTGGGGTACTTTGATTCCTGTTTATTTCGTGTTTTGGTTGATAGTTCCGGAAGCTAAAACCATAGCGCAGAAGTTAGAAATGCAAGGGGAGGAAGTCACTGCAGAGAGAATAAAAGAAGAAGTGCAAAATCTCAAAAACTATGTTGAAAGTGAGCAGTTTAGGACTTCTGCAACATCCATCGGACAAAGATTGGGTCAGGTGTTTATGATTATTATCAAAATAATTTTTGGTTTTATAGCTTTTGTGATGGCGGCTGTAGGCTTGATTGTGGTGGGAGCATTGCTATTAGGATTGTCTATCGTAGTTTTTGAACCCGGTGTTTGGAGCGATATACTTTCGCAATTTGGTTTTGAGTCTTCTTATAGAGCAGCACTGATGGTCGTTTCTTTACTTTTGGTAGTAGGCGTACCAATTTTTATGTTAATTTATTGGGCGGTACGGGCTATTCGACCCATCAAAAGAAAAGCGGGTGCTCTCCCTTGGGTGATGTTGGTGCTTTGGATAGTAGGTGTGTTTATGTCTGCCGGTTTGGCTGTTAATACTTTAAGGCAATGGAATAAAGGAGACTTTAGATTTGATGGTGTTTATTGGTCAGATAATGATGAAGGTAGAGTTGATGAGGTGAGGGAACTGGCAGATTTTCGTGCTATTAAAGTTTCTGATGCTATTAAGATAAGATTGACTCAAGATAGTTTGCAATCCGTTGTGGTCAATACCCAAGCATCGTTTTTACCTTATGTAAAGACAGAAGTAGATGAAAATGGCGTACTTCATATCTATATGGAAAAACTAAATTTAAATAATTGGGTGAGGGTTAATATCGGTGCTAATGATATTGATGCCGTAAGTCTTTCAGGAGCCGGTATGCTCAAGACAAACAATAAATTTAGAGCAGAAACATTTAATATATCTATGACAGGAGCATCACAAGCTGATGTAGATTTGGCCGTTGCTACTGATCTTATGGTGGATGTTTCGGGTGCCTCGAAACTTGAGTTGGAAGGTTATGCTTATCAATTAAATGCTGATATTTCGGGTGCTTCAAAATTTGATGCGGATGATTTTACAGCTAAAAATGCCAAATTAATAGGTTCAGGTGCCAGTAAACTTTCAGCGAAAGTGACTGATTCCTTATGGGTTGACCTAAGTGGTGCAAGTAAATTTAATTCAACAGTAAGGCCTCAATATTTGGACAAGCAAACATCAGGTGCATCCAAGATACGTATTCAATAGAATAAAAGTTTAAAATCTCCCTTTCCACAAAGCTCGTAGTCGATCTGCGAGCTTTTTTTCTGCACTATTGTCTTGCACTTTCCAAATGCTGTGGTCATGTAATGCGTCCGGCATAAACTGTTGTGCTACAAAATTATTAGGATAATCGTGGGAGTATTTATAATCTGCTCCATAATCCAACTCTTTCATCAATTGAGTGGGTGCATTTCGTAAATGTAAGGGTACAGGTAGGTTCCCTGTCTTTTCAACCAAGGCTAAAGCTTCATCTATAGCCAAATAAGCTGAATTACTTTTAGGGGATGCAGCTAAATAAATGGTGGTTTCTGCTAAAATAATTCTGCCTTCCGGCCAACCAATTTTCTGTAAAGCATCGAAACACGCATTGGCTAATAATAGTGCATTGGGATTGGCTAAACCTATATCTTCTGCTGCCGAAATTACCAATCTTCTTGCAATGAATTTAGGATCTTCACCACCGGCTATCATACGCGCTAACCAATAGATAGCAGCATCGGGGTCACTGCCACGTATGGATTTGATATAAGCAGAAATAATATCATAGTGCAATTCACCGCCTTTATCGTATGCCATAGGATTTTGTTGTAGCTTTTCCGTCACCATAGCATTGGTCACATGAATTTCCTCTTCAGGATGAGCAGCACTAACCAATTCAATTATATTCAATAATTTGCGAGCATCACCCCCTGCAAAACGTAAAATCGCATCTGTTTCATCCATGTGAATATTGAGCTTTTGCAAGATATTGTCTGTTTGAATAGCCCTATCTAAAAGTTCCAATAAATCATCATTACTAAGGGACTTCAAAACGTAAACTTGGCATCTCGAAAGCAAAGGCGTAATCACCTCAAAGGATGGATTTTCAGTCGTAGCACCTATCAGCGTAACTGTCCCATTTTCAACAGCTCCCAAGAGTGAATCCTGCTGAGATTTACTAAAACGATGTATCTCATCTATGAATAAAATAGGTCGTTTCCCTTGTGAAAATAGATGGTTGGATTTAGCCTTTTCTATGACTTCGCGCACATCCTTTACACCGGAGGTAACAGCGCTCAAAACGTAAAAAGGACTTTCCAACTGCTTGGCAACAATTTTTGCCAAAGTAGTTTTTCCAACGCCCGGTGGTCCCCATAAAATAAAAGAAGCAATATGCCCCGACTCAATCATTTGTCGTAAAATAGCCCCTTCACCAACCAAATGTTTTTGGCCGATAAATCCATCTAAAGTCTGTGGGCGCAAGCGTTCTGCTAAAGGTTGCATAATCTGTTTTCAGTTTCATGCAAATGTACGTGAATTTCTTGGAAAATTGAAAAACAAGGTAGAACTTAGCTTAGGTTTCTTAAATCTAAATTTTTATATTATTTTTGTGGGTATATAAAATCTAAAAGAAATGAAAGTGAAAACATTATTGATTACCGGAGGTGCAGGATTTATAGGTTCACATGTGGTACGCCATTTTGCTACGAAATATCCAGATTATCAAATCATTAACTTGGATGCATTGACCTATGCAGGCAATCTTGAAAATTTACGCGATGTAGAAAAACTTCCCAATTATACTTTCGTGAAAGGAGATATCACGGATGAACAACTTGTTCCGGCATTATTCAAGCAATATAATTTTGATGCCGTGATACATCTTGCCGCTGAATCTCACGTAGATAGATCTATTACCGATCCTTTCGCTTTCGTAAGAACCAATGTGTTTGGTACTGCCAATTTATTAAATGCAGCCAAAGAAACTTGGAAAGGCAATATGGAAAACAAGGTTTTCTTCCATGTTTCCACCGATGAAGTTTACGGTTCATTGGGCGATACAGGATTTTTTACGGAAGAAACTGCCTATGACCCAAGAAGTCCTTATTCTGCTGCTAAGGCTTCATCCGACCATTTCGTACGTGCATATTATCACACTTATGGTTTACCTATTTTAATTTCAAATTGCTCTAATAATTACGGTTCGCATCAGTTTCCAGAAAAATTAATTCCTCTTTCTATCCATAATATTAAAAATAATAAGCCCATACCTATCTACGGAAAAGGTGAAAATGTGCGAGATTGGTTGTGGGTAAACGACCATGCCAATGCGATAGACGTAATTTTCCATGAAGGGAAAAGAGGTGAAACTTATAATATTGGCGGACATAATGAGTGGACGAATATAGATTTGATATATAAATTGTGCGAGATTATGGATGTTAAACTTGGGAGGGAAAAAGGTACATCTGTTAAGTTAATCACTTTCGTGAAAGACAGAGCAGGACATGATTTGCGCTATGCCATTGATGCAACTAAGGTCTCCGATGCATTAAATTGGACTCCTTCTTTACAGTTTGAAGAAGGTTTAGAAAAAACGGTAGATTGGTATTTAGCTAATGAAGAATGGATGAATCGTGTGACAAGCGGTGAGTATCAGTCTTATTATCAGAAACAATATAGTGAAAGATAATATAGGTATTTTGTTGTTTCTATAAAAAATACTATCTTTGCAGGCGAATAATTGAAATGTGTAGGGGACTATCTGTCCCCTTTATTATTCAAATTATAACAGGGATGATAGATAAAGGTATTGTTAATCAGATAGTTGAAGATTATCTCTTGGATAAAGATTTATTCATTGTAGGGGTAGATATTACCCAAGATAATCATATACGCATTCAAATCGATTCGAATGCGGGTGTGAGCATAGATGATTGTGCTGAGTTAACGAACCATATTTTGTCTAAACTTGACAGAGACGTGGAAGATTATGAATTAGAAGTTGGTTCAGCAGGTATTTCTTCTCCTTTTAAAGTACATCAACAATATATAAAAAATATTGAGAAAGAAGTGGAAGTACTTTTACGTAAAGGTCAAAAAGAAAAAGGTGTTTTGAAGTCAGTTACCGATGACGGTGTGACATTAACCACTACGCAAAACGTAAAATTGGAGGGTGCAAAACGTAAAACGGCCGTTCAAAACGACATATTTATAGCATTTAATGATATTAAGACAACTAAACTCATTATAAGATTCAAATAAGGCATGGGCAAAAAAGCAACTATTAATTTGATAGATACTTTTGCAGAATTTAAAGAATTGAAAAGTATCGATAGAATGACACTGATTTCCGTTATGGAAGAATCTTTTAGAAGTGTTATTGCAAAGATGTTTGGTAGCGATGAAAATTTTGACGTAATTATCAATCCGGATAAGGGCGACTTTGAAATATATAGAAATCGTATAGTAGTGGAAGACAATGAATTTGAGGATGAAAATACACAAATCAAATTGACTGACGCCATGAAGGTTGACGATGATTTCGAGGTTGGTGAGGAAGTTACGGATGAACTTGATTTTATGGACTTTGGTCGCCGCGCTATTTTAAACTTGAGACAAACCTTATCTTCAAAAATTTTAGAATTACAGAAGGAAAGCGTGTTTGCTAAGTATAGCGAAATGGTTGGTCAAATCGTAAACGTGGAACTTTACCAGATTTGGAAAAAAGAAATGTTGCTTTTGGACGAGGATGGCAATGAATTATATCTTCCAAAATCGGAGCAAATCCCTACAGACTTCTATCGCAAAGGGGATTCTGTAAGGGCAGTTGTTGCCGTAGTGGAAAACAGAAATAATAATCCCAGAATTATCCTTTCAAGGGTATCACCGGTTTTCTTGGAAAGATTGTTTGAATTAGAAGTACCTGAAATCAATGAAGGACTGATTACTATTAAGAAAATTGCTCGTATGCCCGGTGAACGTGCTAAAGTTGCAGTTGAATCTTATGATGACAGAATTGATCCAGTAGGTGCTTGCGTGGGTGTGAAAGGTTCTCGTATTCACGGCATTGTAAGAGAATTAAGAAATGAAAATATTGATGTAATCAATTATACAAATAATACGGCTTTATTTATTCAACGTTCTTTAAGCCCGGCAAGAATCTCCTCTATTCGTCTGTACGATGATGAGAAAAAAGCTGAAATTTACATGAAACCTGAAGAAGTTTCTTTGGCTATCGGTAAAGGCGGATTGAATATTAAATTGGCAAGTATGCTTACAGGATATACCTTAGATGTGTATAGAGAATTGGATGAAGCCGAAGAAACAGAAGATATCTACTTGGATGAATTTAATGACGAAATTGAACAATGGGTTATCGATGTGTTCAAGAGTATTGGCTATGATACTGCGAAAAGTGTATTGGCTATCCCTCGTCAGGATTTAATTCGTAGAACTGACTTAGAAGAAGAAACTATAGATGATGCATTGGCAGTCTTGAGGTCGGAGTTTGAAGACGAATTTGGCGAACATGAAGCAAGCCAAGATGACGTACAAGATGACGTACAAGATGACGTACAAGAAGATGTTCAAAGTGAAGAACAAGATGTGAATGCGGTGGAAGATGACCTTGAGGAGGGTGATACCGAAGAAGATACATCAGAAGAAACTTTGTCTGAATAAGTATAAATACAGCTTATTACAACAGACAAAATTAACTTAGAAGAAATTTTAAAAACTATCAATTAAAATATGCCTATCAGATTAAGCAAAGCTTGTAAACAATTAAATATCGGAATCGCAACAGCTGTTGAATTTTTAGCTAAAAAGGATTTTGATATCAATCCTGATCCTAATTCTAGGTTATCAGATGATATGCATTTACTTTTAGCGCAAGAATTTGATCTTGACATGGCAGTGAAATTAGAAGCCGAGCGTTTAAGCAAAGAGCGTAGCGAGCGGGAGAAAGATTCTACTTTTGCCATAGAAGGTTATGGTGAAAAAGAAGAAAAACCCAAAGCTGAAAAAGAAGAGATATTTTCACCTGAGGTTGATAATGTGATTGCTATCACAGCTGTTGGGCATCTTGAAGGTTTTGAGGAAAAAATAAGTGAACCAAAACCTACTGCTAAAGACAAGCAAGTTGAACAAGATAAAACTGAGAAGGCACCTGAAGTAAAGGTAGAAGCAGCTGTTGAACAAGTAACAGTTAAAGAAGAAAAAGTGGAAGATCCGGTAGCGCAGCCAGTTGAAACTGCTGTTGCAGAGGAGGTTGTTACCCAAGAAGAAATACAAACGACTGCTGAATCTCCTGAAGTTGTTGCTGAAGTCAAAAAGACTGAAACAGCTAAGGAAGAAGTTCTTACGAAAGAAAAACCAGCTGCTAAAGCTAAGCAAGCTAAAAAGCCAGCTGCAAAGAAGGCTGAAGAAAAGCCAGGCAAAGCTACAAAGAAAACTAAGCCGGTAGAAGAAGAGGCTAAAGTTAAAGCAAAACCTGCTGTTGCTGATATTGATGATGAAGAAGATGATGTGTTCTCTTTGGTAGGTAAGCCAAATATTAAATTGAAAGTCACAGGTGTAATGTCTGTTGACTTACTTGAAAATAATCCGACTCGACCTGCACCGAAAACCAAGGAGCAAAAGAGAAAAGAGCGAGAAGAAAAGGCTAAATTAGAAAGTGAAAGGAAGAAAGAATTAGCTGAAAGACGTGAAAGCAACAATAAGAATAAGAAAAAGCGTGAACGCGAAAGGGTCTCTTCTCAACGAATCAGCATAGATGAATTACCTGATGGTGCAAAAAGAGGTGGTCGTACTGCCGGTACACTCAAAGTGGATAAGGATAAAACAAGAAGACCGCTTAAGACCGTTGTAGATCAGGAAGAGGTGGATCGCCAAATTAAAGAAACCTTGGCACGTATGGCTAATACAGGTAGACGAGGTAAAGGTGCGAAATATAGAAGAGAAAAACGAGAAAATGTTTCTGCGAGACAAACCGAGTTGGAAATGCAAGAACGCCAACAAGAAAAGGTGTTGAAACTGACAGAGTTTGTTACAGTTAGTGAGCTTTCAGTAATGATGAATGTGTCCGTTAATGAGGTGATTGCAACCTGTATGAGTGCTGGTATGATGGTGTCCATCAATCAACGTTTGGATGCTGAGACTATCAATTTGGTAGCTGAGGAATTTGGCTTCTCAACTGAATATGTGAGTGCTGATTTAGTAGAAGCAATCGGAGAAGATGAAGCTGATGATCCTAAGGATTTAGAACCAAGATCGCCTATTGTAACGGTGATGGGGCACGTTGACCATGGTAAAACATCTTTATTGGACTATATTAGAAAAACTAATGTAATTGCCGGTGAGGCAGGAGGTATTACACAGCATATAGGCGCTTATAATGTAAAATTAGATAACGGACAACGTATCACTTTCTTGGATACTCCTGGTCATGAGGCCTTTACAGCCATGCGTGCAAGGGGTGCCAAAGTAACTGACGTCGCTATTATTATTGTAGCTGCTGATGATGATGTGATGCCGCAGACCGTTGAGGCTATCAACCATGCTTCAGCTGCCGGCGTGCCTATCGTATTTGCTATCAATAAAGTAGATAAACCAAGTGCTAATCCTGAGAAGATTAAAGAAGCCTTGGCAAATATGAATTACTTGGTTGAAGATTGGGGTGGAAAATATCAGTCGCAAGACGTGTCTGCCAAAAAAGGTCAAGGTATGGCTGAATTGCTTGAGAAAGTATTGTTGGAAGCAGAATTATTAGAACTCAAAGCTAATCCAAATCGTAGAGCCATAGGTTCTGTTGTTGAGTCCTCCTTAGATAAGGGTAGGGGATATATTTCAACGGTGTTAGTTGAAAATGGAACATTGAAAATGGGAGATATCGTTCTTGCAGGTACTTATTTTGGAAGAATAAAAGCTATGTTCAATGAGCGTAACCAACGTATTGAGGAGGCTAAACCTGCTGAACCAGTATTGATACTCGGATTAAATGGAGCTCCGCAAGCTGGTGATAACTTTAATGTGTTGGCAACTGAGCAAGAAGCAAGAGATATTGCCACCAAACGTGAACAATTACAACGTGAGCAAAACATCCGGACTAAAAAACACTTTACTTTGGATGAATTGGGACGTCGTATTGCTTTAGGCGATTTCAAAGAATTAAATATCATTGTGAAAGGTGACGTGGATGGTTCTGTGGAGGCCTTAGGTGATTCCTTGCAAAATCTTTCTACCGAAAATATTCAGGTAAATGTGATACATAAAGCCGTAGGTGCTGTGTCTGATTCCGATATCTTATTGGCAGCTGCATCTAATGCTATCATATGTGCATTCCAGGTGCGTCCTACTGTTTCAGCACGTAAAATGGCTGAACAAGAAGAAATAGATATACGTATGTATTCTGTTATTTATGATGCTATTGAAGAGATTAAATCTGCTATGGAAGGTATGCTTTCTCCTGAAATTAAGGAAGAAGTCACTGCTACAGTGGAAGTCCTTGAAATATTCAAGATATCAAAAGTAGGTACAATTGCCGGATGTATCGTACGAGAAGGAAAAATTCAAAGAACTAATAAAGTACATGTTATTAGAGACGGAATCGTTATCTATACAGGTGAATTAGATTCTCTGAAAAGACATAAAGATGACATGAAAGAAGTGGGAACTAACTTCGAATGTGGATTAAATATCAAAAACTTTAATGATATCAAAGTTGGTGATATGATTGAGAGTTTCAA
>CAYPYZ010000029.1:0-2757 GCA_964414805.1 uncultured Paludibacter sp. | reverse complement strand
ATTCTGGTGGAAAATCCAAGTATGGACGTTGCAGTATTTGGTCATACTGACAATACCGGTTCCTTGGAAGTAAACCAAAGAGTATCTAAAGAACGTGCACAATCTGTTGCTGATTTCTTACAATCAAAAGGAGTTCCTGCTGCGCAAATTAAAGACATTATAGGAAAAGATTTCTCTGATCCTATAGCTGATAACGCTACTAAAGAAGGTCAAGCTGCTAACAGAAGAGTTGAGATTTTCTTGTATGCCAGCGAGCAAATGATTAAAGATGCTGAAGCTGAATCTAATCAAGATTCTTAATCAAATTTCTACCTTACTAAAAGGATGTCAATTACGGCATCCTTTTTTTTTGCTTATTTTGTATATCTTTACGGCGCGAAATTATTTTAGGTTTATAAAATTAATGAGCTTTTTATTGCTTTAAAACTTAGATTGTTTACGTGAGTTATTTTTTACAAAAAGGAAATTCAATTTTTAAATATGAAAAAACTATTCTTAATCATAGTTATTAACTTGCTTGGTTTTACTGCTGTATTTACACAAAATAGTGTCAATACTGTTGAAACACCTACGCAAGAATCCCGTCATTATGAGGCTGTTCCTCTGATTTATAATGCGGATACACTGTTTTATATCCATACAAATTTAGTTTCCTTGACGCCCGAAGAAAGGGTGCACAATATTGGTATCCGTCTTAAAAAGATATTCAATGAAGGACTGTTTTTAACGCATGAAATCAATACTTTCCAAAATGGAATCTATATGGATATTGCTTGCGATGACGTCATAATCATGAGTTTATCTCAAGAAGATGCTGAGAGTCAAGCTATGCCGGTAGAAGAATTAGCCGAAATCTATGTTGAAAGAATTGAAAAATCTTTGCAAAAGGCTCATTTAGAAAGGAATCTCCTAACTACCCTGATGCGCATTGGTTTAGTGTTATTAGTCGCCATAGGTTTTTGGGTTATTATTATGTTGATACAGAAGGCATATAAATATGCTGATAAACAAATTGCTAAACATAGTTCTAAATGGTTGAGAGACTTTTCTTATAAGGGTTATGTATTTCTAACAGCCAACCAAGAGTTGAAAGTCATCAATTGGGTGCTGAATATCCTTAAATGGGCTTTTATTATCGTATTGGTTTATTTGCTGTTGCCGCTTATGTTCAGTATTTTCCCTTTTTCAAGAGGATGGGCAGCAGCCTTGTTTAGATTAGTATGGAGTCCATTTAAAAATATGATGTTTTCTGTATGGCGCTATCTACCACAACTTTTCGCCATCATAGTAATTTTTATTGTATTCAAATACTTGATTAAGATTGTCAAATACCTGTTTAAGGAAATTGAATCTGACAAGTTGAAAATCAATGGTTTCCACCCGGATTGGGCAATACCTACTTTTAATATTGTAAGATTATTGCTGTACGCTTTCATGTTTGTATTGATTTTCCCTAATCTTCCCGGTTCCGAATCACCTGTTTTCAGAGGGGTTTCCGTCTTTTTGGGCTTGCTTGTTTCTTTAGGATCTTCCACAGCTATCGCCAATATGGTTGCAGGATTTGTGATTACTTATATGCGCCCTTTTAAATTAGGAGATAAGATAAAAATAGGTGATGTTACCGGTGATGTGATGGAGAAAAATCTGTTGGTTACAAGGTTGAAAACCGTTAATAATGAGGAGATAACCATTCCTAATTCGGCTATTCTTTCAGGAAATACTACCAATTATTCAGCCTTAGCCAAATCTAAAGGTTTGATACTGCACACCGACATCAATATTAGTTATCAATATTCATGGCAAATAGTGCATGAAGCTTTATTAGAAGCGGCTTCACGTACTTCTAAATTGTTGAAGAACCCTAATCCTTTTGTGTTACAAACTGCCTTAGATGATTTTTATGTAAAATACACCCTGAATGTATATACCCATGAAACTAACTTTTTCAGCCCTATTTATACGGAAATGCATCAACATATTTTAGATGTTTTTCAAGAAAAAGGGATAGAAATACTGTCACCACATTTTCTATTATCTGAAAGAGATGCAGTACAGAAAAAATAAAATTATGTGAGTTTTTTGCTGATTACAAAAAACTTATCTATCTTTGCACTCCGAAAATTATAAAAATAAAATTTTAAACAAATAAAACCATTATGATTGTAGTTCCTGTAAAAGAAGGTGAAAACATCGAAAGAGCATTGAAAAAATTCAAAAGAAAATTTGAGAAAACTGGCGTTATAAAAGAACTTCGTCGTCGCCAATGCTTTGATAAACCTTCTATTATTAAACGTGATCAGAAGATGCATGCTGTTTACGTACAAAGAATGCAAGACGAACAAGAATGAGTTCGTATGAAAAATATTAGAAATTAATTTGTTTTTATGATTAATTTCTTTTAATTTCGTTGCAGAATTTGATACAATCATGTTAAACGGTTTTCTGCAATATTTACGGTATGAGAAGAATTTTTCTTCTCATACCGTTTTGTCATATAAAACCGACCTGAATCAGTTCTTTCAATTCATCGCTTTAGAGCCTACGCAAGTCGTATGTAGTAAAGTAAGTCCATCCGATATACAAAAGTGGATTTTGAGTTTGATGCAAAATGATATAGGTGCTCGTAGTATCTCTCGGAAACTATCTTCATTAAAATCTTTTTGGAATTATTTATTGATACGCAATTTTGTGGAAAGTAATCCTACTATAAAAATTATATCTCCTAAAACTAAAAAGCCACTTCCTGCGTTCTTTAAA
>CAYPYZ010000028.1:0-15115 GCA_964414805.1 uncultured Paludibacter sp. | reverse complement strand
ACGTTTAATTTGCTTAACCCTATAAGTTTTCCAAGCCCATACAGATGGAGAGATAAAATAATGCACAGGAATTTGCAGTTTTTGTTTTACAAACTTGGCAATTTTAAGATTAAACCCCGGATAATCAATCAAAATAACTGCATCAGGTTCAAAGCTTTGAATAGCTTCTTTACACAGCTTCATCCTCTTTAAAATAGTAGGTAATTTTTTAATCACCGGCCAGAAGCCCATGACTGCCAGCTCGCTGATATGCTTGATTGGTTTTACTCCTGCCGACATACGCATCAAATCACCCCCAAAAAACCGGAACTCTGCCTCTTTATCAATTTTTTTTAACTCTTCTATCAAAGATGCACCATGCAAATCGCCTGACGGCTCACCAGCTACAAGAAAATATTTCATGTTTAATTAATTATTTAATTTAATCTATCTATCCTGCCCATCCTTCTCTGTCTAAATTACGATAATTGATAGCTTCCGCAATATGGTGGGCTGCTATATGCTCTGAATCGTCTAAGTCGGCAATAGTTCTTGAAACTTTCAAAATCCTATCATAGGCACGAGCCGACAAATTTAGTCTTTTCATGGCATTTTTCAATAATTCTAAGCCTGATTTATCAGGATTTGCGAATTTTCTTTGCATTTTAGTATTCATTTGTGCATTACAATATACCCCATCTATGTTTTTAAACCTTGCTTCTTGAATAGCTCTTGCTCGTTTTACACGTTCACGTATCAGCTCACTTTTCTCAGATTCTCGTTGCTCGGATAATTTCTCAAAAGGTACGGGTACAATTTCTATATGAATGTCTATACGATCTAACAATGGTCCCGAAATTCGATTTAAGTACTTTTGAACTGCCCCTGACTGACAAACACATACCTTTTCAGGATGGTTATAAAATCCGCATGGACAGGGGTTCATGGAGGCTACCAACATAAAACTTGCAGGAAAATCTACAGAAAATTTAGCACGAGCAATAGATATTTTTCTATCCTCCAAAGGCTGGCGCATCACTTCAAGCACTGTCCGTTTAAATTCCGGCAATTCATCTAAAAACAACACACCATTGTGGGCTAATGAGATTTCACCGGGCTGTGGAAAGGCACCACCTCCGACCAAAGCAACATCCGAAATAGTATGATGCGGACTTCTAAAAGGCCGCTCCATAATCAAAGCCTTATTACTCTCCAAACAGCCTAATACAGAATGAATTTTTGTAGTCTCCAAAGCCTCATCTAAAGTCATAAGTGGCAAAATAGTGGGTAGGCGCTTAGCCATCATCGACTTGCCTGCTCCGGGCGGACCTACTAATATGATATTATGAGAGCCGGCAGCGGCTACCTCAAGTGCTCGTTTGACATTCTCCTGCCCTTTCACATCCGCAAAATCAATCTGTGCAAAATCTTGCTGCGATTGATGCAACACCATAGGATCTAATCGTACAGGAGATAAACTTGTGCTATCATTTAGAAACTGTATGACTTCTAAAATATCATGAACGCCATACACATCTATATCGCTGACTACCGCAGCTTCATTAGCATTTTGATAAGGAATGATCAAACCTTTAAAACCGGCTTCTCTGGCTTGCAAAGCAATGGGCAGAGCGCCCTTAATCGGCTTCATGCCTCCATCTAAGGACAATTCTCCCATAATCACGTATTGATCTATATTATCCGATTTAATCTGCTGTGAAGCCGCTAAAATGCCTACTGCTAAAGGTAAATCATAGGCAGAGCCTTCTTTTTTAATATCTGCCGGAGCCATATTGATTACTACCTGTTTTCCGGGTATTCGCTTGCCACAATAGGATAAAGCAGCAGCTATCCTTTCATGACTTTCGCGAACGGCATTATCCGGTAAACCAACAATTAGGAAACGGATACCTTGACTAACATTAACTTCAATCGTGACAATAGTTGCGGAAATGCCTTGCACAGCGGCTCCAAAGGTCTTAACTAACATAGTATTTATTGAGGGTACTTAAAATTAAACAAACAAATTGCAGGCACAAAATTACTTTAAATTTCGAGTAAAGACATGGTAATACTACCCAAAAAAGGGTGCAAAAGGTAAAAATTGAAAGTATTTACCTTTTGCACCAATTTATATACGAAATGCGTAGTTGTTAAAACTAAGTAGATAAAATTTCTTTAGTAATTATAGAAGTTTTCGTAGCCAACTCCCAAATCAAACCTTCCATTGGTAAATGCTACGGGGTCATCAAATAAGAAAGTTTTTAATGCTATAGTTCCAGAAAGGATAACACGTGTAAATTCAGTATCTATATACAGTTTTTTAGCTTGTTTAATATGCAAACTTCCCTGAATAACATCCAATTTTTTAGCTACTGTTGTATGGCCATTTTGTGTAAAAGTAAGAATACAATTCGGGTCATCTAAATTAATAATTGAGTCATTCAGCTGAATTAAATCCGGGTAATCTTCTGGAGAAAAACCTATAAGTGCTATACCAAGAGTTGCAGGACCACCACTATACCAACCATTTAAAGAAAATTTACAAGTATCCCCATTGACAATAATTTTAATAGGGTATGCGCTGTCTGTAGATGAAAAAACCTTTCTGTCTATATACATCCCGAAAGTATTATAACCTAATTCGGAATAGATAGGAAGACCGGGAAAATCATAATCTTCTGTAAAAACAGATCGAGAAAATTCAAAATCGTTATAATATGTACAAGAAGATGCAGCCAAAATTACAGCAATGGCAAGTAAAGCTTTGAGTCGTTTTATATTGAGTTTCATAGTCTGTCTTTTATTTTGTTATTGATAATGGAAAATGAATTGAAAACTTACCACCTCCAATAGTTTGCAATGACATCAGTGATGAATTATTGGAAGTGCGTATAAATTCCGGCAATACCAAATCTAAAGACAGATATATCATTTTACTCAGCTTTACATGCATCCCCAATGAAGCATATAAAGAGGCATAAAATGGATTATTTTGCTGATTGATAGTATTTAGAATATCTCGTTCCAAACTCTGCATTGCAGGTAATTTAAACTCTATAGAAGTATCTGACGAGATTTGATATGCCAAGTCAGCAGTCAATTGTGCATGAAGCGATAAAGTATTCCAAAAAGTAAAAGGTGTATATTTTAGTGTGATAGGTATCCCTAAATAATTCGATTTTTCTTCTATGGATTTTACCCTTATAAAATCTAATCCATCAGAGTTGTTGTCATTTCTTAAGAAAAAATGCCCTCCTCTTGTATAATCGTCCTTCATGATGGCTGATTGAAGATTGTAGAAGCTAATGCCGGGGGTGACAGTCCATTTCTTATTTAAAACAAACATCTCGGAGGCTACCCCAAAAGATTTTATAGTGGCAAAGGTGTTTCCCCATGAATTCGGGAGATTACCTACGTCTTGACGGATGGGCCATGACTCATTAAGTATAGTCGACACATCTTGTCTGTTCATATTTACAGAAATATCTTTCAGCTTAAAATATTGAGCTTTTATCGACAATAAGCTGAAGAAAAAGACAACAAAAATCCATATCCTTTTTCTCATATACAATGTTATAATTAGTTTGCAAGCTGTAGATGCAACGAGCATAAATTCCGTTACTCATACAACTAAAAAAGGCCACAACTTTTTTTCAGCTGTGACCTTCAAAAAGAAAAAATTCAATTATTATTGGTTGGACAAATAGGACGCAACACCCTCTTGTGTAGGCTTTAATGCTTGCGCGCCTTTTTGCCAGTCGGCAGGACAAACCTCACCATGTTCTTCTGTGAATTGTAACGCATCTATCATACGAATCACCTCAGAAACACTGCGGCCCAAAGGCATATCATTCACTAATTGATGGCGAACTACACCCGATTTGTCGATTAAGAAAAGTCCCCTATATGCTTGAGGAACACCTTCAAAGACCTCATTACCATCTTCATCATAAGTATTTTCACCAGCCAATACATCATATGCTTTAGCAATACTTAAGGATTGATCGGCCACTAATGGATATTTAACTCCTTGTATACCACCATCATTTAAAGGTGTTTGCAACCACTTCCAATGAGAAAATTCTGAATCTGTAGATGCACCTACAACAACTGTATCGCGAGATTCAAAATCAGCTATCCTTTCTTGAAAGGCTACTAATTCGGTTGGACAAACAAAAGTAAAATCGGCAGGATAAAAGAAAAATACTACATATTTCTTCCCTATATACTGTTCCAATGAAAAATTTGTTACTATGTCAGCTCCATTGATTACTGCATTTGCTTTAAAATTTGGAGCTTTTTTTCCTACTAATACCATGATAATTTTTATTTAATATGACTACTTCAGTTGATAGTTACTTAGACTTATGTTACTACCAACTTTCATATACAAAACAAATTAAATGACAAAAAAGATTCATTGATTATTTAAATAAGTATATAGAATATTAGGGACACGGGATTCTATCGTTTGGCGCAAAGAGGATAACTCAATGAGGCTTAATTGATTATTTATATTAACTTTGCAATCCCAACAGCTATACTTTTAAGCACATAACCAAATAGGAATCAATATTATATCTAATGTCTATACTCACCTTCATCTTGGTTTTATTGGCTTTCGCAATTAATGCTCAAGCAACTACAATCGAAAGGTCTACCTATGAATCTTCAACTCCATTATTAGTCTATACCCAAACGCAATCAAGCTTTGCCACAGTTAGCGACAACACTACAGCCAATATTAACTCTTACAGCAATGATGAAGTAATGGAAGGCAAAATTAACAGGATGGGTAGTTTAGATATTATCACCAAACCAACAGGCGCCGATGTTACAATCAATGGCGCTTCATACGGTTCTACCCCTGTTACTTTAAATGGAATATTAGTAGGAACTTATATCGTGGAATTCCATATGGAAGGCTATATTCCGGTTAAAGATACAATTACCGTTACCGAAAATTCCAAAACTATGGTCAGTGAATCTTTGGTCATTGGTGGACAAATCAGCATTTATTCTGAACCTGAAAGACTTGATTTATACATAGATAATGTATTGGTAGGCAATACACCTTATGAGGGCATTGTATCTATAGGCGAACATCTATTAAAGGTTGACAAAGATGGTAAGTTAGTAAGTAAAAGAATCCATATTACGGAAGGCAGTAAAAATACGCCTATTACACTAAAGATGGGTCCCCCTGATTTTACAGAAGTAATACATAAGGCTGAATTTGAAATGATAGGTATTAAAGGGGGTGCTTTTAATATGGGAAGTAAAATTGGTCATGAAAGAGAAAAACCTGTGCACAGAGTGACCTTAAGCGATTTTTACCTAAGTAAAACAGAAGTTACACAAGAACTATGGCAAGCTGTTATGGGTAAAAATCGTAGTCATTTCAAAGGTTCTCAACTTCCGGTCGAGAAAGTAAGCTGGAAAGATGCCCAAAAATTTATTGTTAAGTTGAATGAACTGACAGGTAAGCAATACCGACTGCCTACTGAGGCTGAGTGGGAATACGCAGCCGGTGGCGGAGAAGACAATCGTACTACTTATGCCGGAGGCAATGATGTAAAAAGTTTAGGAGAATATGCTTGGTTTTGGGGAAATAGTAGAAGACGTACTCAAAAAGTCGCTCACAAAGAACCTAATGGTTTGGGTTTATACGATATGAGCGGCAATGTGTCTGAATGGTGTAGTGACTGGTATGAATCCTATAATGCCTATCCTAAGACTAATCCGGTGGGTGGTATAACAGGCATTCATCATATCAACCGTGGTGGTAGTTGGGATGCCAATGCCGATTTTTGTCGTATTTCCGACAGGCGCGTCAATAGGAGCCGAGATAGACGAAGCAGTTTAGGTTTCCGTTTGGCCCTATCTATTGAATAAAATTTAAAAACTTTCTTGTAAAATAGGAAGGAAATTATTGTTGTGTATTGTAAATCAATACAGTTACATAGGCTGTGATGCCTTCCTCACGACCAACAAATCCCATTTTTTCGGAAGTAGTAGCTTTGATAGCAATCTGGTTAGCGGTGACATCCATTATTGCCGCTAAGGTATGTTGCATATTGGGAATATGCGGATTCAGTTTGGGTTGTTCAGCACATACGGTACAGTCTGCATTGCCCAATTCCCAATCATTTGCTCTCAACAAAAGCATGGTTTCTTGAAGTAGTTTTTTACTATCTATATTTTCATAGGCAGCATCAGTATCCGGAAAATGATAACCTATATCCCGTAAGTTAGCTGCACCCAAAAGCGCGTCACATAAGGCATGAATCAATACATCAGCATCCGAATGCCCCATCAACCCTAAGTGATGGTCAATTTGGATACCTCCTAACCAAAGTTCACGAGCAGGTACCAACTGATGCATATCGTATCCAAAGCCTACGCGAATATTCATAGTCAGTATAAAACTATATTAAAAACCACTTAAAATCGAAATAAAAATAAGCCTAACGAATTAGGTTTTTCAGACCAAACAAGTCAAATGACAATGAAAATCTCAAGGTTTGATCTAAAGGATTGGTCTGTGCAATTGAGATTAGATAAGATACATCTAATTGGAACACATTCATTTTAAATCCTGCACCTGCAGAAAAGAACTTACGATTTCCTTTATTAGCATGCTCATGAAAATACCCAGCCCTTACAAAAAATTGATTATTATAGGCATATTCAGTTCCTGCCGACCATGTAATCTCTTGCATTTCCTCTTTAAAACCGCCGGGAGCATCATAAAATGAGGACAGCATACCTTCCAATGCAGTCATATCATTATAGTAATCAGGATTATCCGCTAATTTATTGTAATCCACAGTAGGTGCCAGATATTTATAAGCATCAGCACTAAAAGAGATACGTTGATATTCATCAATAGGATAATCGAAAGAAGTCCCTAATCTCAGGGTAGTAGGAATAAAGTAGCTGGATGCAAATTCATCATAAGAAATTTTGGAACCAATATTCGATAAATTGAGTCCAAAAGCTAAGTTCCCATCACCGGAAGGCATCTGAATAGGAGATCTATAATACATGGCTACATCGGCAGCTACCGCCATACCCGGATAAATTTCGGTTCCACCACCCACATTAATACCATTATTCAAATCGGAGTATATAAACCGCAAAGCCGCAGCAGCAGAGAAATTTTCAAATAATCTTTGGGAATAAGCCAAATCCACTGCTAACTCATTCGGATTGGCAGTAGTGATAGACTCACCTGCCCAGTTAGTCATAGGTATTTCACCCAAAGAAAAATAACGTAAAGAAGCACTCAAAGCCCTTCTTTGATCAAACTTCCAATAGCCGGTTAGATAAGATAGATTGATATCACCAACTAATTTCCGCAACCAAGGAGTAAATGAAAATGACATGCCGGCATCGCTTTCAGCAAATACATATTTGGCAGGATTCCAAAATTGCGAACTCACATCAGCAGAAGTAGCTACCCCAACATCCCCCATACCGGAACCTCGCGCTTCAGGAGCTATGGTAAGGGATGGAACTTGGATATGAACGGGATTAGGTTCTTCTTCTGAAAAAACAAATAAAGGAATCAAAGATAAAAGGGCTATTAAAGTTATGAACTTCTTCATTGTTACAATATTGCAGTTTTATTTACTTTTAAATGATTGTGTAATCTACGTATAATTAAGTCTGTAAGTCTACACTAAACTTAGATAAACATAACGTAATAAAAATAATTTATTGTTTGTTATGCTATTCAGTTATAATTAATTTATTCATTTTAGAATGTACGGTTTTATTGTCTAAAGTAATAGCTACCCTATACAAATACACCCCTGTGGGCAATAATCTACCTCGACTATCTTGCACATTCCATTCAATATCACCTAACGTAGCTTGTTTGAACGACCATACTTTTCTACCGGCTAAATCAAAAATATCTACTTGCGTGTCGAGCACAGATTCCGGACGGTCATGATTCACAACAAATCGAGTGTAGCTTTTAACCGGATTTGGATAATTGGAAACGCTAAAAATCTGTGGCTCTAAACCTTTTACTACCTCAAATTCTACAGTTTTTTCAGATGAATTATTCATCAAATCCCACACTTTAAAAGTCAATATATGTTTACCTTCCGAAAGTGTAGGCAATTTGTACCTAACCGTTCCTTGCGTATAATCATTCGCAACCGATTGATAAAAATCATTTAAGTTATAGGTTTTCTCCGGATCTTCATCTAATACTAATGTAATATCGTGACCTATACCGCTACCAACCTGATTTATACCGCTTTCATCCTGAACATGAGCTATAAACACGGGAGCTTCATTGACTTTATCTCCAGTTTTGAAAGTAGGATTATTGAGATACATATCTATTTCAGGTCCTTCTTCTTCATAAACAACATTGGGATTAGATCCTCCCACAAAGAAGCTTTCATAAAAACCTTGAGCTTCACTGCCCGTATCATCACAAGTGGCATAATAATTAATTCTACCTGTGCCGTAATTATATTTAATGTCTTTTGGAAGCATGAAAACTATCTCAAACTCCCCATTTTCAACTTTTACAGAACCGGAGAAAAGCTTATTCAATCTATCGGTATATGTCATGACGCCATTCTCTTCCCTATCATTATTCAAGGTACTAATCGTTTGAATTTTATCATATACAACAGCACTCAACACACCGTTAAAATTCGGCACTTTATTATGATATTCATCAGCAATAATACCACCTATTTTCACTACAGACAATGCTTGCAAAGTATCCCTGCCAATTGCCGGTGTTTCATTAATCGTCTTAGTTAACACCCTGTATTGATCGGGATAATTCAATTTCAATGAGGGGTCGCCCATCAATACATATGACAACTTATTAACCTCATTGCCAAGTCTGTTTTTAGCCTTTCTCAATACTTCCCCTATACTTGGATACTTACCTGCTTCTTTCGTAAAAAGATTATTGATCATCTCCCTATTAATACTAAGATTTTGGGAAGCATATACCGGACGAGTAGCTGAGATAATACCTATTCCACCACCAACAGGATTTAGCAGCACTTCTTCCCCTGCTGAAATAGTTGGCAAGTCAAACTGTAAAAAATTACAAGTAACAGCTACCCATAAAGGCAGGTTTTTATTGGATAAACTCCTGACGTCAGCTGCTGTTAAAATCTGCTCATTTGTCCAGCCCATGGGACTTGCATGACCGGTAAAGTCCATGACGAACATACCGTTCCGCAACATATTATGAAACTGGGTATGAGCAACAGGATAGGACTCCCCACTTGCATTGACAATTTGTTGATAGGCGTCTAAGTATATTTTAGTTATTTGAAAAGACGAATTTTTAGATGCAAGCACGTTGGCTACCTGCTCAGCTTGCTTGGCATGTAAAGCATTATCCCCGTCATCAGCTAAAAAGCAAACTTGATTTTTCCAAATTCCTCTTTGTTCATTTTTCATGTAGTTAAGCGTTTTGTTAACCACATCAACAGCTTCCTGTTCTGTAGTAACCGGAAATCTGCCAACTGCTACATCCATGCTATGTGATGGAATGTTTTCACCTTCATTATCTTCCAGAAAAGCAAAATAATCATCGGTCACATAAGAGTTAGTTTCAATCAATGAATTATCAGCTTGGTAGGTTAAGACAAAAGGGTAACCGGAAGAGCCTAATATTTTTCTATTATCATAAGAACCTCTACCAAAAAGAAGTAAATACTTCGGACGCTTTGCAATTTCTCCTGAAAGATTGGCTCTGTCATATAGCATTTTCATCACCCATCTATAGGCGGTTGCGTCCGGCGTACCAGATGAAAACTCGTTATATACTTGTTCTGTCGTGACTACATTAACAGTTATTTCACCTCTTTGATTATGCTCATTTGCTAAACGATTAGCCTGTTGCAAAAAATTAGGATGCGCTATGATAACCATATCTGCATGCAACATACCATGTAAGTTTTGATTCGGTACAGTACCAACAATTTCCGGCTTAGAGAAGGCACCTACATCTTTAGGATTAATAGCTAAATAAGATTTCTCAGTTTGATTATGACTAAAAAACACTCTGTTACCGTTATATGCCACAGCTGAAACTTTTTTAACATTCACATGATTGCTGATATCCCATATTTCCACATCATTGGTCGCATCACTCAAAGAAAATCTAGTATAGTTATCCAACCCAAAATTAATAGGATTTTGGAAGCGCATCACAGACCCACTCATTTTCAGTTTTCTCCTAATATTTACCTCCAAATAATTGAGGTATCCTTTAGCAGCAGAGGCTGGAGAGTTGTAGGTAAGTGTAAAATTTTGATTATCGCTCGTAGGATTATAGATGAAAGTACTATTTGAATCCTTAGCTTTTTCATAATGATCATTTGATTTCTGAGCAACATTGATAATCCTTGTATCGGATGAATTTAGATTCAAGGTAAAGGTTGAAGCCGAAGAGGAATTAGCTGCAACATCCAATCTGGCATACAAAATCGGCTCATTTTTTACGGTATTTGGGAAGTCAAAGTTGATATTCAATTGATACCCATCATCGAACATCTCTCCATAAAAAACTTTTCCCGAACGTGCTAAATTACGTAGTTCTTTTTCATAGACCTTAAAATCAACAAACTCGTCTGCTTCAACATAATCAGCACCATCAGGTAAATCATAATCCTCAGCCTGAATCCTTCTACCATCGCCGTAATCAGAGCTCACAAAATAATACCCATATTCTGAATAATGATTCAAAGCATGAACGTACATCTGACGAGATTTATCATATTTCCATGAATTAACTCCCTGCGCATAAAACAAAATATAATCACCGGCATTAAACACACCATCACTGCCCGTGTGCATATAAATAGGGATTTCCGGAAGGTCATCATGCTTAGCTTGCATAAAACTTTGAGGTAACAAAGCACCACCATAACCAAAAATCTTAACTAGAGCAGGCTCAATTCCCATAGATTTTAAGTCTTCATAAGTCAGCTTATAAACCCCTGACTCTTTAATCCTAATTTTCACAAACTTACCTTCTTTCAAAATGGAAGAAGAGACATAGGCATGACGCTGCGCCTGTGTATACTGACCTATCAGCAAGCTAAAAAGCAGTAACACAAACCTAATGGCTATTTTATGTAAACGTTTCATACAAATCTTATTATGAGCATTAAACAAACGCTAAGGCTTATCTAATGTTGTTTGAATTAGAAATTCATAACATTATTTAATTTTAAAGTCAAGTAACTTGTGGTCATATACATAAGCCTCCAAGCTATCCCCTATTGCCACAGGCCCCACTCCTGCAGGCGTTCCGGTGAATATTAAATCACCTATTTTCAAAGTAAAAAACTGACTGATATAGGCAATTATTTCATCCACACTAAAAATCATATGGGCTGTATTTCCTTGCTGCACAGTCTTACCGTTAATATCTAATCTAAAATCTATTTCCTGAACATGGCCAATCTCACTTAAAGGAATAAACTCACTCAATGCAGCCGAACTATCGAAAGCCTTACTAATCTCCCAAGGATGCCCCTTCTCCTTCAAATTCCTTTGTAAATCACGTGCAGTAAAGTCAATGCCTAAACCTATTTCAGTATAATAACGATGAGCAAATTTCTTTGCTATATGCTTGCCCAAACGATTAATTTTAATTACAAGCTCCACTTCATGATGCACATCTTTGGAAAAATCAGGTATATAAAACGGCCTGTTCTTCCGTAAAATGGCGGAATCCGGCTTCATAAATACAACAGGATTTTCAGGATGCACACTGCTCATCTCATAGTTGTGGTCCACATAATTTTGCCCAATCGCTATAATCTTCATTTAAGAGTCAAGTAAGGAATTTAAACGATTAAACATCACTGCCAAATGCGCATATATAGAGGTGTTTTGTACAACAATATTATCCGGCACTACTATCCTATAAGGTGTAAAATTCCAAATAGCCTTGATGCCACCTTGAACCATAATATCGGCAACCTCTTGCGCTTTTTCTACCGGAACAGTCAAAATCCCAATATTAATACCCGTTTGTTGCTGGTATTCAGGAAATTTATCTATATGATGAATAGGAATATGATTGATAGAAGTACCTGTTAATTCATGCCTCACATCAAAACCTGCCATAATTTCTAAACCATATTGCTGCAAGCCATTATCGTGCATTAAAGCACCGCCCAAATTCCCTACTCCAAACAAATAGGCCTGATGCGAACTGGTAAAACCTAAGAAACTCTCAAGTACATCCACTAATTCCTGCAAATCATAACCTACACGCGTCTTACCGGAAATCTTTACGAAAGACAAATCCTTCGCAACCATAGAGGCATCCACAGAAATACTTTTGGCAATAGTGGTAGAGGAAAGAACCGTCTCCCCCTGATGTAAAACTATTTTTGCATAAGCAAGATACCAAGGCAACCTCCGTAAAGTGGGCTCCGGTACATGAAACTCTATGGTACTTTTAGAATCAGACATTTATCTCAAAATGGGATTAATCTGCAAAAATAATCAATTATTTTAATTAATTTTGCAACTTTATTATTTAAAAAAATTTTTATGGAGTATATTTTTAGTGATATTGAGCGGAAGTGGCAACAATACTGGGAGGAAAATCAAACTTACAAAACTGAAATCAACAAGGATAAACCAAAATTTTATGTCTTGGATATGTTCCCCTACCCCTCTGGTGCAGGCTTACATGTAGGACATCCACTTGGATATATAGCATCAGATATTTATAGCAGATACAAAAGATTAAAGGGTTTTAATGTGCTGCACCCCATGGGATACGATGCTTATGGTCTGCCGGCTGAACAATATGCCATACAAACCGGTCAGCATCCTGCTATCACTACCGAAGAAAATATTACAAGATACCGCGAACAATTGGATAAAATTGGGTTTTCTTATGATTGGGATAGGGAAGTGCGGACTTGCGAACCCGATTATTATCATTGGACACAATGGGCTTTTATCCAAATGTTTAATCATTATTATGATACGCAAGCAAATAAAGCACTGCCTATTAATCAGTTAATTGAGCATTTTGAAAAATATGGTAGTGCGAATATCCATGCAGAACAAACAGAAGCATTATCGTTTACTGCTGAAGCTTGGAAAAACATGTCAGCAAAGGAACAACAGGAAACTCTCCTCAATTATCGCATAGCCTATCTTGCTGATACTAAAGTGAATTGGTGTCCTGCCTTAGGAACCGTTTTAGCCAATGATGAAGTCAGTGAAGGATACTCCGTGCGGGGCGGGCACCCTGTGGAACAAAAGGTGATGCGCCAATGGAGTCTACGCGTTTCTGCCTATGCGCAACGCTTGTTGGATGGCTTGGACACTTTAGATTGGACTGATTCCCTCAAGGAAACTCAAAAGAATTGGATAGGTAGGAGCGAAGGTGCTGAAATGAAGTTTTTCTTGAAAGATAGCGATGTCAACTTCGATATTTTCACTACACGTGCTGATACGATTTTCGGCGTTACTTTCATGGTATTAGCTCCTGAAAGTGAGTTAGTGGCTGTTTGTACTACCCCCGAACAGGAAGCCGAAGTGCAAGCTTATTTGCAGGAAACTAAAAAACGTACAGAGCGTGAACGTATAACCGATAGGAAGGTTACCGGCGTTTTCACCGGCTCCTATGCCATCAATCCCGTAAGCAAAACCGTCATTCCAATTTGGATATCCGATTATGTTTTAGCAGGTTACGGAACAGGCGCTATTATGGCCGTTCCTGCACATGATAGTCGCGATTATGCTTTCGCAAAACACTTTGATTTGCCCATACTTCCGTTGATTGAAGGCTGTGATATTTCGGAAGAAAGTTTTGATGCCAAAGAGGGTATCATGATGAATTCTGGTTTTTTGAATGGACTGACCGTTCCGGAAGCTATCCGCACTGCCAATCAATATATTGTGGATGAGGGTATTGGTTCGGTTAAAGTAAATTACCGCTTACGCGATGCAATTTTCAGTCGACAACGCTATTGGGGCGAGCCTTTCCCTGTATATTACAAGGATGATATGCCCTATGTGTTGGATGAAAGTAAATTGCCTTTGATACTTCCGGAAGTAGATAAATACTTGCCTACAGAAAAAGGTGAACCACCCTTAGGTAGGGCTAAAAACTGGCAAACTGAAGATGGTTATCCTTTGGAATTGAACACCATGCCGGGCTTTGCCGGATCGTCGGCTTACTACCTGCGCTACATGGATCCCAAGAATGATGAAGCTTTGGTGAGTAAAGAAGCTAATGAATATTGGCGCAATGTGGATTTGTATATAGGTGGTACTGAGCATGCTACCGGTCACCTTATCTATAGCCGTTTTTGGAATAAATTCCTATTCGATTTGGGTTTGATATGCGAAGAAGAGCCTTTTAAGAAATTGATTAATCAAGGGATGATACAAGGGCGTAGTAGTTTTGCGTATAGGATTATTGAGCCAACCAACGATAAGGGAAACGACAAGAAAAACACGGTCAGGTTTGTTTCTTTGGGTTTAAAAGATAACTACGAAACTATCCCTGTGCATGTGGATGTGAATATGGTGCACAATGATCATTTAGATATTGAGCAATTTAGGAATTGGAATCCTGAATATAAAAATGCTGAGTTTATCTTGGAAAATGGACAATATATCTGTGGTTGGGCAGTGGAGAAAATGTCGAAATCCATGTTTAACGTCGTGAATCCTGATGATATTATTGAAAAATATGGAGCAGACACCCTGCGCTTATATGAGATGTTTTTAGGTCCTTTGGAGCAATCCAAACCTTGGGATACCAATGGAATAGATGGTGTACATAGATTTCTAAAACGTACTTGGGGACTGTTTTACAATAATGGTAATTTGATAGTCAATGATGATACGGCTACTGCCGAGGAATTGAAAACTTTACATAAAACCATTAAGAAAATCACCTACGATATTGAGCATTTTTCTTTCAATACTTCTGTGTCGGCATTCATGATTTGCATCAATGAATTATCGAGTATGAAGTGCAGCAAAAGGTCAATTTTGGAGCCTTTTGTGATTTTGCTTGCTCCTTTTGCACCACATATCGCTGAGGAGTTGTATCAGGTTTTAGGCAATGAGCAAACAGTTTTTGATGCTGTTT
>CAYPYZ010000027.1:9882-15693 GCA_964414805.1 uncultured Paludibacter sp. | reverse complement strand
TTGATCGAGGTGATCTCTAAAGGATGTTATTTTAATTTTATTGTCCATATTTATTAATTAAATATTCATTTTTAATTTTTTCTGCTAAAACTATTTCTCTTCTTGGTGTCTTTTGGGTTTTTTTCTGAAAACCATTAATCAAAACAACCAGATTATCTCTATCAAAGAAACTAAATACTCTATATATATTTGATCCGAACTCAACTCTCACCTCATATATTCCAGTAGAATTAGTAATATGTTTAAAATATTTCTCTGGAACCATCTTTATAGTAGCTATCAAACCCAAAGTCCAGTTAAATTTCTTTTGAATGTCAGGACTTAGAGTATTAAAAAACTTTATATAATAATCTCCATAATAAACGATTTCGCGAATAAATTTTTGATTCATAGTTTTAAGATTACAAAGTTAGCTATTTAGGTAACAAATAGCAAATAATTCAGATTAAATTTTTCATTTCCTCAACAACAATTGTCCCTTAGAGGATTGCTTAATTACGCCATTATCCATTAGGAAACGAATAACTTGAATGACTTTTTGCTTTTTAAATGGAAGAATATCAATTAATTCATTGATATTTAAAGGGGTTTGATTTAAGGTTTGTAAAACTGCTAACCGAATTTTATCAAAATCTGCATTGGTAACTTCTTGTTCTTTTTTCTTAAGACAAATATCACATTGTCCGCAAGGAGCAGCATTTTTTTCACCAAAGTAATTCAACAAAAACTGACTACGACAAATATTTTGTTCTTTTGCATAGTCTAATATACCTTTTGCACGCTTAATAAAACGTTCTTTGTGAGAATCATAATTTTCTTTGCCCAAATCTAATCTTTCAGGAGCTTCCCTTTCATGCGTAAAACTCACAAATGGCATGTGCTTTCTCGGTATATATTGAATGATGCGTTCTTTGGATAAAGCTACCAATTCATGATAGACTTTATCTCCCTCCCAATTCAGTCTTTTAGTGAGTATTTCTTCGCTAATATAGGCAGGCTCAGTAAACAAACCGGTATAAGAACGAAGTAAAATGTGGATTAATTGATTTTGCGCATTGGAGAACTTATAATCGTATAGATTCTCTCTACCAACGGTAAAAAGCACACGCGATTTATTATCTTGTGCATCCGACAATTCAATATAACCAGCCTGTTGTAATATCTTCAAGGAATTGTGTGCTATCAAAATTGGCAAACGAAAACTCATACAAAAATCTACCAAATCAAATGGAAATACACGATTTAATCCATAGCCTTCTGCAATCTGATAATAATCACATAGAGAGCGATATACCTTACGAACCATCTCCTTATCAGGATAGGTATCAGATACGCGTTTACGCATCTTGGTAACATCGCTATTATTAAACAACAGAACAGCATAAGCCTTTTGTCCATCACGCCCTGCCCTACCCGCTTCCTGAAAATAGGCTTCCGGAGAATCGGGCAAATCCATATGCACAACCGTCCGTACTTCTGCTTTATCTATCCCCATCCCAAAAGCATTGGTAGAAACGATAACACGCGTGATATTATCCTTCCACCTTTGCTGGCGAGCATCCTTATGCTCAAGCTTTAATCCCGCATGGAAATGCTCGGCTGTTATGCCCTGTTTGACTAAAAACTCTGCTATCTCTTTGGTCTTTTTACGATTACGCACATATACAACTGAAGTCCCCGGTACCTTATTGAGGATATGTAGCAATTGTTCTTCTTTATTTTCGGTAGTCCTAACTATATAGGCCAAATTATCGCGAGCAAAGCTTTTTCTTAATACATTTTTTTCCTTAAAATGTAATTTCTCTTGAATATCCTCCACTACTTCTGGTGTGGCTGTAGCTGTTAAAGCCAGTACTGGAACTTCCGGAAAATAAGCTCGAAAATCTGCTATGCGTAAATAAGACGGACGGAAATCATAGCCCCATTGAGAAATACAATGTGCTTCATCTATAGCTATCAAAGAGACTTCAGCTTGTACTATTTTTTCAAGAAAAATAGGAGTACTCAAACGTTCAGGGGAGACATATAAAAATTGATAGGCTGCGTGGACAGTATTATCAAGCACAATCATTATCTCTTGCTGTGACATGCCTGAATAGATAGCCGCAGCCGAAATTTGTCGCTGTTTTAGGTTCTCAACTTGGTCCTTCATCAATGCAATCAAGGGAGTAACTACTATGCACACCCCCTCCATAGCCAAGGTAGGCACTTGAAAAGTCAGCGATTTACCACCACCGGTAGGCATCAAACCTAAGGTATCTTTACCCGCAGCAATAGATTGTATGATGTCTCCTTGAAGATCACGAAAACCATCATAACCCCAATACTGTTTGAGTATGTCCAAATACTTTTGCATAATAGGTAAATCTTATTTACAAAAGTAATGAATTTATTAGAATGCATGGACAAGAATAAACAGTGCAAAAGGTAAATTTTACCTATTGCATAGTTGGCATTTTAGAATTTATCTTTTGAGAAGTTCATAGATTTAAAATTATTCATGTAAATTTGTACTTTCAGAATCAATTAAAATTAATAACATTATGAAGAGAGTTCTTGTAATACTTGCTGTGTTTAGCATATCTTTTCTACAAATAAATGCAGAAAACCTACAATGGATAGATGCTCAAAGTCTGACTATTGAAGGAATGGGCTGGGATAAAAACATTAAATCCTATACACGTTTACCTGATTATTTCAAGGATACTGTCACGCAAGAAGTATGGGTAAGAAGCAGACATTCAGCTGGTATTACAGTCAATTTTTCGGTAACAGGTACCTCTGCTATACATGCATCATGGACATTAGAAAATAATGTATATATGTCCCATATGACCCCTGTAGCCATCAACGGATTAGATTTATATGTAAAACTTGATGGTAAATGGCAATGGGCAGGTATTGGTCGTACCAATAAAAATAAACTTGAACAAGAAGCCGTATTTAGTAAGGGTTTTGATCCTAAAAGAACTTATGAATGTAAGGTATATCTTCCTTTATACACTGGTATTAATCAGTTAGCTTTGGGCTTTGACAAAAAAGCAAAGGTAACAGCAGCAAAACTTTCTGATAAAAAACCATTGGCTTTTTATGGTACTTCTATCCTGCATGGTTGTAGTGCTTCTCGTGCGGGCATGACTTTCTCTTCTATGTTGGGAAGAAATTTTGATATACCGGTAATCAATTTAGGGTTTTCCGGTAATGGTCTTTCTGAAGCCCATTTTGCCACAATTTTGGGGGAGATTGACGCCTCTGTTTATATTATTGATTGCTTACCTAATATGGGGAAATTCTCCAAAGAAGAAATTGAAGCAAGAACATTGACATTGGTGAGAAATTTACACAAACTAAGACCGGCCACACCTATTGTATTGGTCGAAGATAGAACATATGGCTATGCTAATTTAAAAGGTGAAGATACTCCCAACCATAGAAGAATCGGTATGCAAGCTGCCTATAAAACATTGAAAAAGGAAATTAAATCCTTGTATTATGTGAAAGGTGATATCTTATTGAACAATGATTTTGAAGCTACCGTTGACGGCTCACATCCAACCGATGTGGGTATGCGTACTTATTATAAGGCCTTGCAACCTGTCATTAAAAAAGCACTGAAAAAAAGTAAATAACAAACAGAAGCTGATGAAAAAAATTCAAATTGGGTATACGAATCTATTTAAATATATACTGTTTTTTACCTTTTGCATGGTGCAAAACGTAAAAGCTGACGGTTATTATTTCTTTGTACAATTCACAGATAAGAATAATTCTACTTATTCTTTGCAACAACCAGAGGAATTTCTTAGTCAGCGAGCTATTCAACGCAGATTAAATCAAGGAATCAGCTGTGACTCCACCGACTTGCCGGTCAATGAACTCTATCTATCCCAGATTACTGATTTGGGTATGGATATTCACCATACAAGTAAATGGATGAATAGTGCAACCCTTGTTTTGGAAGATTCAACGAATATCGCTCAAATACGCGCATTAGATTTTGTACGTTTTGTAGAATATACCGGCAGAAAAATCGATCCTAAATATGCACCACAATCTAAAATCAAGAAATTTGTAGAGGAATATAACCATGGAGATGCAACTACTCAGACAGATCTATTGAATGGAAAAGTCTTGCACAATGCGGGTTATACAGGTAAAGATATTCACATAGCTTTGTTAGACGCAGGGTTTTATCAAGCCAATATCAATACAGCTTTTGATAGTTTGCGTTTGCAAAACAGACTTTTAGGTGCAGTTAATATTTGTGATAATAGCAGAGATACTTATTTGTCTGATTCACACGGTTCTAATGTTTTATCTATTATGGCAGCTAATTATCCCAATCAATATTTGGGTAGTGCGCCTCATGCCTCTTATTGGTTAATTCAAACAGAAGAACCTTTAGGCGAGTATAAGGTTGAATTAGATTTTTTAGTCAGAGGTTTTGAATTTGCCGATAGCGTCGGTATTGATATAATCAACATATCCTTAGGTTATTATGAGTTCGATGATGATAGGATGGATTTTACTTATGCTGATATGGATGGTAAGACTGCACGTTCGAGTATTGCCGCTAATATAGCTTCCCAAAAAGGTATAATTGTCTGTAGCAGTGCCGGTAATGAAGGAAATAAAGCATGGAAATATGTCTGCTCCCCTGGTGATGCGGAAGGAATTATTACGGTTGGTGCCGTAAATAATTATGGTAATATTGCTGCTTTTTCATCTTTTGGACCGAGCTCTGATCAGCGTGTTAAACCTGATCTATGTGCCACCGGACTGGGTACTGCTTACGTCAACTCCTATGGACACAACGATTTTGGCAATGGTACTTCCTACTCATCACCCCTTTTGGCCGGTTTTATGGCATGCTATCTACAAGCTTATAAAGAAAACATATCACATCCGTATAATATACAAACTATTATTAATCAGGTTGTTAGTGCCGCTGACAGATACCATAATCCTGATAATCAGTATGGTTATGGCATACCGGATTTTCAAGAAGCCATGGAAAATATTGGCTATAATAATTTAAAAACGACAGCTGCGGATATTTATGCAAATATCAGATATCTATCACACAATAAAAGTTTAGAGATTGATATACAGGCAAGTACTATCCCGATAGACATTAAAATTTATTCAATTACAGGAACAATATTATTTGCAAAAACAATTTCGGAAGCGACTACTATAGATTTATCAAATTTTGAAAATGCTTTATATTTGGTGCAAATAAGTACTGATAAGCAAAGCTATACACAAAAAATTCTCATACATTAAATTCAAGCAATGGACATTAAATCCTATTCATTATACGAGCTAACACAACATTTACAAAGGGTTATCAAGGTAAACTTTGAAGAGGCTATTTGGATACGTGCGGAAATTAGTGAATGCAGGGAAAACACCAATGGTCATTGTTATATGGAGTTTATTGAAAAAGATGAACATACGGATGTCATTAAAGCAAAGATAAAAGCTACCATTTGGGCGAATACTTACCGTATGATTAAGCCTTATTTTGAATCGAATACTGGTCAGAATTTAAGAGCAGGCATCAATGTTTTAGTGGCTGTCATCATTGATTTCCATGATGTATATGGTTTAAGTCTGCAAGTCAAAGACATAGACCCCAACTTTACCATAGGTGATTTAGCACAAAAAAGACAAGCGACCATACGCCAATTAGAAGCAGATGGCGTTATGGATATGAATAAAGAGTTGGAACTTCCCACACCCGCTAATCGCATAGCCATCATCTCATCTGCTACAGCAGCAGGCTATGAAGATTTTTGTAATCAGTTG
>CAYPYZ010000027.1:0-9782 GCA_964414805.1 uncultured Paludibacter sp. | reverse complement strand
ATAGTGGATATGGTAGCACATACTTCCGTGAAAACACCTACAGCCGCAGCTGCTTTTTTAGTTGATGGTATGCAGCAAGCAAAAGATAAAATGACGGAGGTATATCGTAAAATTTACCTTTTGCTTGATAATAAACTGAAAACTCAGCAACAATATGTTGCTAATATTTCATGGAAATTAAAGCATAGTTTACTCCAAAAGACAAGCACCAAGAAAATAGTTTTGGCACAGCATAGTGGTGCTCTAAAACAGGCTATCAGGCTTAACATCAACAAACAATACAATAAGTTAGAATTATTATCCAAGGAATTAGAACACCGCAACCCCATCAATTTATTACAAAAGGGTTATAGTATTACCACCATTAATGGAAAAAAATTAGTTTCTACAAAAGAAGTTACCAAAGGCGATACTATTAAAACCTTTCTCCAAGATGGAGATATTTGCAGTACAGTTTCTTAGAGTAAGACAAACTACAAAAGATTACTTGCCAATTCAGATAAATAACTACGCTCCCCTTTGATAAGGTTGATATGTGCAAAAATATCCTGACCACGCATTCTGTCTATCATATACACAAGTCCGTTGGAGAACATGTCCAAATAAGGTGAATCAATTTGTTGTATATCTCCGGTAAATACGATTTTGGTACCTTCTCCCGCACGGGTAATGATAGTCTTAATCTCATGAGGCGTAAGGTTTTGTGCCTCATCAACTATGAAGAAAGTCTCACTCAAACTACGTCCCCTGATGTATGCCAAAGCCTCTATTACCAATTGATTATTCTTCTGCATCTCTTCAATCAAGCGTATTTCCTTGCCTTGATAAGAAAAGTGATTCTTGATCACATTCAAGTTGTCAAATAAGGGTTGCATATAGGGTGCAACTTTATGTTGCTCATCTCCTGGCAAATAGCCCAAATCTCTATTTGCCAAAGCAATAATAGGACGTGCTAACAAAATTTGCTTATAAGCTTCATGTTTTTGTAAAGCCGCAGCCAAGGCTAATAAAGTCTTACCTGTACCAGATTTCCCTGTTAAGGCAACCAACTTCACTTCATCATCCAATAGCACGTTTAAAGCAAAAGCTTGTTCAGCATTGCGAGGCGTAATACCAAAACATCGCTCTTTATTGATACGTCTGATAACACCTGCTGTAGAAACATACCTTGCCAACGCACTGGAACGACTGCTCTTTAATACGAAACAATCCTGTGGTTCAATATCATAAGCTATATCTAAGGAATCATAAGGGATTTCACCGGCAGCACCATAGAGCTCATCTACCAATTCAACAGGGATATTTTCATATACCTCATGTGTTTTCTCAAAAACATGCTGGTTCGTTACCTTATCTGTAATATAATCCTCAGCATGAATACCTAAAGATAAAGCCTTCATACGGAGATTTATATCCTTAGAAACTAAGATGGTCTTAGTACCCTTTTGCTCCTCCAATAATTGATAGGCAGTCGCTAATATGCTATGATCAGGCTTGCGCTCATGAAAAGCCTGCTGTATGATTTTGGGATATTCCGGACTAATCAAAATGTATAATTTACCTTTTTCCTCCCCTAAGGACACCCCTTTCGTAAACAGTTGTTCGTTAGCCAAATAATCTAATTCTCGAGTAAATTCCCGAGCATTGAAATTGATTTGTTCATTACCCTTTTTAAAATGATCTAATTCCTCTAATACGGCCATAGGAATATAAATATCATTTTCTTCAAAATTGTGGATACACCTGAAATCATGTAAAATTACATTGGTGTCAAGGATAAAATTCTTTTTTGCGCTCATATGAATTTATTTATGTAAAAGGTAAAATGAAGTATGCAAAACGTACAATTTACTTTTTACTTGGTTTTCCTCTTGTATAGGCAGGTGGTATAAAGGTCTCAGTATCAACTTTAAAACCCTCTAACATGGCTAAAGCTGGATTTCTTAATAATGCCCGTCCCACAAAAATCAAATCAGCTTGATCCTTTTGAAGTATAGCTTCAGCTCTTTCCCAATCCTCTATCATGCCAACAGTACCGGTATGCATACCTATCTGGTGTTTAATAGCCTCTGCCATAGGTGCATGATCAGTATTGTAAGGAGTTTGTGGGGTGGTAGGCATATTACCACCTGATGAAACATCTATCAAATCTACACCCCTATCTTTAAGCATGGCTGTTAGTCGCAGACTATCTTCTAAATCCCAACCACCTGCTTCATGTTCAGTAGCTGAAATCCGCACAAATAAAGGTATCTTTCCTGCTAAAATAGGATTAACAGCATCTATTACTTCCATTAATATCCTGACTCTATTCTCAAAACTACCACCATATATATCCTCTCGTTGATTGGTCAATGGAGATAAAAACTCATTGATTAAATAGCCGTGAGCTGCATGTATCTCTATCACATCAAAACCAGCATCAACGGCTCTTTGAGTGGCTTGCCTAAACTCCTCAACTATAGCTTGAATTTCATCAATAGTCAGCACTTGGGGTAAACGATTTCCCTGATGGTAAGGCAAAGCGCTGGGTGCTACTGTTTGCCAACCACCCTCATCCAAAGCTAACTCTTTACCATCCATAATAGAGCCTTTTCTACCCGAATGAGCCAATTGAATGCCCATTTTAGTCTCGGATTGTTGATGCACAAAATCAACTATTTTCTTTAAAGCATCGCGCTGTTCATCAGTCCACAAACCCAAACAACCCGGCGTTATTCTACCCATACGACTCACAGCCGTAGCCTCAACCACAATCAAACCAAGTCCGCCCAATGCCCTACTACCATAATGCACCAAATGAAAATCATTGGCAACACCCTCTTGCGCTGTATACATACACATTGGAGCCATCACCCAGCGATTGGGTAAAATTAATTGCTTAATTTGAAAAGACTGATATAATAACATATTTATTCATTAAAAATTCAACTACTTACAATCTACACACTTATCAATGAGAACTTTTAAAATAAAAATCTCAATATAGAAATTTCCAAGACTACCTTATTAAAACTTAACTTAAAGAAGCTATATTGTCAGCATTGACTATCTCCTTAGCCCCATTTTCATAAAGTTTTTCGATACGGGCTTCATACTGCTTTTCAACCTTTCCACGTACAATTTTCATGGTGCTGTTTACCAAGCCGTTTTGCTCTGTAAATGCTTCCGGTAAGACCGCAATAGCAGCCGGCAACCATCTTTCAGGGAAAGCACCTTGGAATTTTCCTCCTGCTTTATATTCATCTATCTCTTTTTGAATCAAGTTTAAAGCAGCAATTTTCGCTTCTTCTTTTTCCCAATCCAAACCTTCTTTTTTCACCAATGATTTTAATAACTCCTTATTGGGAACTATCAAAGCTGTTGTATATGGATTCTGATTATTATATAAAATAACCTGTTCTATCAATGGAGAATTATCGGCTAAGGACTCTTCTATGCCTTCTGGACTATATTTTTCACCATCACTGGAAATCAATAAACTCTTGAAACGACCTACTACATACAAGAAACCATCATCATCCATATAACCCATATCACCGGTATATAACCAACCATCACGTATGGTTTCAGCAGTAGATTTCTCATTTTTATAATAGCCTGCCATCACATTTTCACCTCGAATTACAATTTCCCCTTTTTCATAATTAGGTAGTTCATTACCTTCTGTGTCACAGATTTTTAAATCCATATGCTTTACCAATACACCGGAGGAACCTAATTTATGTCTTTTCAATCCGTTTGAAGATATGATAGGCGTAGCTTCCGAAAGTCCATAACCCTGAAACATAGGCATACCGATAGCATAGAAAAATCGCTGTAAATCAACATCTAACAATGCGCCACCACCTATAAAGAAATCCAATTCACCACCAAATGCTTCCCTGATTTTGGAAAATAATATCTTATCAAATAAGCTCAATAATGGCTTTTTCAAAATTTGCAAACCACGACCTTTATTGTATCCTTCCTTATTATAGGAGTAGGACATTTTCATAGCCGTATTAAAGAGTTTTTCAACAAAACCACCTTGCGCCTTGATATTACTTTCAATATTTTTCCTGAAATTCTTGGCTAAAGCTGGTACACTTAATAATAAATTCGGCTTTAACTCCTTGATATTGATGGGTATATTTTTAAGTGTCTCCATGCCGGTTTTACCAACTTGCACCGTACCAACACTTGCACCACTCGCCATGAAACTATAAAAACCTGCAACATGTGCAAAACAGTGGTCTAAAGGCAAAATAATAAGGGTTTTATAAGTCGTGGGAATAGACATCAGCGAAAGTGCCTGCTCCACATTAGCCGTATAGTTTCTATGCGTAAGCATAATCCCTTTAGGATCGGCTGTAGTCCCGGAAGTATAACTGATATTCGCCAAATCATCAGGTTTTATCAAATCTGCACGTTCTTCCACAGCTTGCGGATTCTCTTTCAGCAAAGCTTTACCAAGCTCCACCACTTCGTCCCAGCTTATTTCGTTGTCACCATAAGCATCCTGTTCATCGATAATAATTACCTTTTTCACCAATGGTAAATCATTGATGATAGCATGGATTTTTTTCAATTGTCCATTAGAAACAACAATATATTGCGCTTCAGAATGTTGCAGACGGAATATTAAATCATTACTTTCTTCCAACTTGATTGAAAGCGGTATATTCACCGCACCGGTCAATAAAATCCCTAATTCGCCGATAATCCAAGCATTTCTACCTTCAGAAAGTAAAGCAATTTTATCATCTTGCTGTACGCCTATTTGTATCAGTCCGGCAGCAAACTCATGTGCTTGTTCCTTAGTTTCCAAATAAGAAGTCGGCTCAAACTTATCAGTTTTTTTCTCCCATAAAAATGGATTAGCAGAAAATTTATTAACGCTGTCGTTCAATAAATCAATAATGGTTGTTCTTTGCATAATTAAAAATTGAATTCATGGTTTTATTTTAAACCTACAAATATAGAAAATAATTTAGATATAGTAGTCCTTTTGATTTACATAAAAATTGCCCGAAAATAATCCAATATTTTCGCGCAATATAGTCCCAATTTCTATCAAAATCTCAAGCTAAATTTTCATCTATCATAGAAATTTTTTGCTCTATAACAAGAATTTCATCCCTTAAGGCTTGAATTTTTCTCTCCATTTCTTTAATCACACTCGACCCCTTTTTATTAGTAGAGGTAAGAAAACCGATATTATTCTCGTAAGTAGCAATTTCAGCCTTCAAATTATCATAAACCCGCATAAGTTTATCACGTTCACGAAGCATTCGGTTATCGCCTCTGCCATGCAATTCCTGCAAATTAGATTTGAAAGATTCTAAGCGGCGCTGGTTGGAATCCACGTTTAATTTCTCAAACATTTTATTGACGGCAGATCTATATTTTTTATAGACTTTGTCCTTTTCACGATAAGGAACATGCCCTATGGTGTTCCATTGCGACATATAATCACGCAAGAGCGTCAACACCTCCTGTGGCTCTTTATCCGCCAGAGTGTCTAATGCTTCAATTTGTTGAATCAGCTCTTTCTTTTGGGTTAAATTCTCTTTTTCTTTAGATTTTTCTCCGTCTGTATGCTTACTTCTTTGCTCAAAGAAATAGTCGCAAGCACCAATAAAACGCTTCCACAACTCATTAGAGTATTTACGCGGAACATGTCCTATCTCTTTCCATTCTTTTTGTAACTGAATAAAAATCTCAGAGGTTTCATTCCAATCTGTATTCTCTTTCAAAGCTTCAGCCTTTTCACAAAGTGCACGTTTTTTTTCTAAGTTTTCGGACATCTGAGATTTAGAGGCTTTATAAAACTCCGATTTAGCTTTAAAAAACGCATCACAAGCTGCTCTATATCTGCCAAAAACTTCACGGTTGGCTTTACGGGGAGCAAATCCAATGGCACGCCATTCTTCCTGCCAAGCCATAATTTGCTTAGTAGCTTCATCCCAAGCCTTATAACCATCTAACTGACTGTAATCAAAGGATTCAATCTTTTCGCAAAGCGCAATTTTTTCTTGTAGATTTTCTTCCTCTAATTTTCTAAGTTCCTCAAAATGACCTTGATGCTTACGATTAATGGTAGTAGATGCTTCTTTAAATCTTTGCCAAATTTCTTCTCGTAATTCGCGAGCCACAGGACCTATTTCACGCCATTTTTCATGCAATTTTTGTAGCTCATTGAATGCTTCAAGTACATTTTCTTGCTCGGCTAACACCTCAGCCCTTTCACAAAGTTCCGTTTTAGATTCTAAATTCTTTTTGAAATCGTATTCACGCAATTCAAAATTAATTTTCACTAAGTCCCAAAACTCCTCTTGCACCCTATTATAATGCTTCCATAATTCATTAGCACGTGCGATGGGCACATGACCTATATCCTTCCACTTTTTTTGTAAATCCCTAAATTCATTGATATGGGTAGATACATCGTCTTTCTTTCCTGTCAAGACTTTCATCCTATCAATGATATGTTGTTTTTCAAGAAGATTTTGCTCTTTTTCTGCCTCTAACTGCGCTTTGATTTCAGAACGTTTGGTTCTGTATTCATCTAATAAAGTTTTAAATTCTTCGTCCAATTCATCTCTAACAGGCAAGAAATCAATCTCTTCACCACCAGATTCTAAAAACTCTTTTTTCTGTTCTTCAGTCTCACTTTTCAGTTTCCTGTAAAAACTTTGTTTGACTGCATCTACCTCTTCCTTGATTGTTTGAATGTCTCCTTGCAGAACATCACGCAAATGCTCAAGGAGCTCCGCACGAGTCAAGTTGTTCAAATCCTTGGAGTTATCTGCAATAGGATTCTCAGGTTGAGTTTCATGATTAGTAGATTCCTGATCAGGTGTTAAATCTAAAGCTTCTTCGTTCATAGGTCATTTTTTATTTCCCGATACAACACGGTTGTTGTTAGTGTTTCTTTTACAAAAATAGATTATTTTTTCTATTTATCATAGTTTTATTAAAAAAACTTATTTTTCTTTATCTAATTGATGTCCCATTCTGAGTTTTTTAGTCTCCATATAAAACTCATTAAACGGGTTCGTTTTAATTATCAAAGGTACATTTTCTACTATAGTTAAATTATAAGCCTCTAAACCTATTCGTTTTACAGGATTATTAGTCATCAATCTTAATTTGGTAACTCCCAGACTTCTTAAAATTTGAGCGCCCACACCATAATCTCTTTCATCTGCTTTGAAACCAAGATGTAAGTTGGCTTCTACCGTATCATAGCCTTCTTCTTGTAATTTATAAGCTTTGATTTTATTCATCAAGCCTATGCCACGTCCTTCTTGTATCATATAAACAAGCACCCCTTTACCCTCTTTTTCAATCATTTCCATGGCATGATGCAATTGTTCACCACATTCACAACGCTTTGAACCAAAGATGTCGCCGGTCACACAAGAAGAATGGACACGTACTAGAATAGGTTCATCTATATCCCATTCTCCTTTAATTAAAGCCACATGTTCCAATCCATTGGATTTTTGTTTGAAAGGAATTAATCTGAATTTCCCGTATGCTGTTGGCATTTGCACTTCAACGCCTCTCTCCACAAGAGACTCGGTTTTAAGGCGATAAGCTATCAGATCAGCTATGCTAATTATCTTAATACCAAATTTTTCTTTTATTTGAATAAGGTCTGTCAAACGAGCCATACTACCATCTTCATTCATAATTTCTATCAATGCACCAGCAGGATAAAGACCGGCCATACGTGCTAAATCCACTGCCGCTTCTGTATGTCCGGCACGCCGAATAACCCCACGGGATTTTGCTCGCAATGGGAAGATATGTCCGGGACGACCAAAGGTCTCTGGCTTAGAAGCCGGATCGCATAAGGCTTGAATCGTAGCAGCTCTGTCTTCTGCCGAAACTCCTGTTGTACAGCCTTCTATCTTATCAATAGACACCGTAAATGGTGTTGCATGTAAAGAAGTATTATTCACCACTTGCATGTTCAAATCTAATTCTGCACAACGTTCCTCTGTCAAAGGAACACATAACAAACCCCGTCCTTCCTTGAGCATAAAATTAACCATTTCGGGCGTAATCTTCTCGGCAGCACACACAAAATCCCCTTCATTCTCGCGGTCTTCATCATCCACCACTATCACTATTTTACCATCTTTGATGTCTTTAATTGCTTCGTCAATTGAGTTTAAAAATTTATCCATAAAGCTTATTTATTATATTGAAATTCTCCCTGATCTGATAGGCGGAAAAATTTATTTATTTGTTGTTTAATTTTATACATGAATTTAAGATAGGTATCTCGATTAAATAAAGTCGCATCTACAGCAGCTTTATAAGTCAAAAACACCCCAAATGGGAATAATACAGCGGAACTGAGCCACATACCTTGATAGGCCTCCCATATATTTTCTCTTGCCATTTTATAGCCTGTCAAATCTATAACATAATATACCACAAACATCAGTACTGAAATAACCACGGGAAAACCAAAACCTCCCTTACGGATGATAGCTCCCAAAGGGGCACCTATAAAGAAGAAAATCAAGCAAGCAAAGGATAAAGCAAATTTTCTATGCCATTCGCTACTATGACGGTTTTTGTACATTTGTGGCTCTCCCAAAATATATTTGTTGTATGTTACATGATCTGACATGATTTTAGCACTATAAATGGCTTTATCTACAGAACTTTCAAGCTGGGCATCCGATTGTGCCAAAAACACACTATCTATATTATAATCAGTCGCCGCAGTGCTATCATTGGAAGTAAAAACATAATTAATTTCATCATTCACAAAGTATTTACTACTCAGCATTTCCTCAACTTGCACCTTAGAACGTTCATCTATAATCAACTGAATGGAATCGATAGAGCGCGCCAATTCCTTAATATTCTTACTTACATGTTGATCCTGCAATAAAGTTTCATCATAACGGTTAAAATCAGAATCATAATCATATAACAATTCTTTCTTAGCAAAAGATTCCCTACGATAAGGAATACTGTTGCTGTTCGACATTTTCTGCTCTTTTAGATTCTCAAAACTTTCACCGCTATAGAGTATCAACAACAAGTGTTTTTTATCATTGGTCAGCTTAATTTTTCCGGAATCTGCCGTAATAACAGCCGCATTATTAAAGCCATTTGAAAAATCGTATATCATCATATCCTTTAATAAATCTTTATTCTTGCTTCTTACATAAAGATTTACACCACTGATACCTGTATAAAACTCACCTGTTGGAACATCCAATTCAGGGGCTTTATGTCGTATAGAAAACAATAAAGTATACATATCGCGCTGTGCCTTAGGCAATACCCTATTGGAAAAGAAAAATGCGGCTATGACGATAATACCGACTAAAATAATCAAAGGACGGATAATTCTAAACAAAGAAATGCCGGAAGATTTCATGGCAGTCAGCTCGAAGTTTTCACCAAGATTTCCGAAAGTCATCAAAGAAGCTAATAATAAAGCCAATGGCAAAGCTAAAGGTACTAAGGATAAAATAGCATAAAAGAAAAATTCGGCCATTACACCCCAACCGATACCCTTACCAATGAGATCCTCGAAATGTTTCCATAAAAACTGCATAAGGAGAATAAAGATGACTATTAAAAAAGTCATCACCAACAGTAGTAAAAACTTACCGAGAATATATCTGTCAATCTTTTTGATCACGGGCATGTCGGCATACTTAAGCCTACAAATTTACATGATTTTTCCGTAAATAAAAAGGGGATGTCTCGAAAGTCAATTTTCAGTAATAGCTACGGAAGGTGTTTCAGAGGTATGCAAATGC